>JAFAHP010000668.1 GCA_019237175.1 Alphaproteobacteria bacterium | reverse complement strand
AAGCCGTCGGGCATGGGTGGTTGATGATCGCCGCCTCGGAGACTACGGGGTTCTATTCAGACGGCGCCGATCAGGGGCGTCGGCAACGACGACAAGGGCCAGCTCCGGTCGTCGTCAATGTTCCCGCGAACGCTTAGGCCGTTATGGGGGCACCAACGGGAATTTTGTTCTCGTTTATCGATGAAGAGGCGAGACCGACCGCTCGTGTGAGCTGATCGAGAGCGGCGTTGAGGCGCTGGTAGAGGCGATCGAGCAGTGAAAGCTTTTGTCGAGGTAGAACCGTGCCGCCGGGAGCCGGATCGAGCAGGCCGGCGGTAAGCGGCGCGCAGAGCCGGTCGAAGAGCTTCAGGAAGATCAAGCAGACGGAGTATCCCTTGGCCAGCAATCGATAGCGGCGCGAGCGTGGCAGCTTTTCGACAAGGCCTTTGGCGCGCAACTTTGAGAGGTCGTAACGCAGCGAGGCGAGACTGTAAGGACGGACAGCGGGGTCCAGAGCGGCGGTAACATGGGGATGGATTTCACCGGTGCTGAAGGTGCCAGCGGCCGCGATCTGGGCAAAGCGGACCAAGGCATGCATCAGGGCCAGTTGCCGCGGGTTGTCGAGCTTGAGACCGGGGATGCGCTTGCCGGAGGGGGTGTGGGTCGGCTGGGCGAGATTTTGCAGCTGTCCGCGGTCGACAAACGTCTCGAGAATGTCCTGCTGGATGTCGAGATAGTTGTCGTTGATCGCGGCGAGCTTATCGCGCAACGCCGGTAGGTTCTCGACGGCTTTGTTGACGCCGTAATCGGTGACGTTGTTGGTCGCCGCCTCGGTCCGCAAGATCAGGTGGTCGCGGACATATTGCTTGATGAAGCCGTTGCGGTAGTGGCTGCGGATCACCGGGTTGGGCAGGTGCATGTCTTCGATCTCGGTTTGCAGCTTGCCGTGGTGCTGCTTGGTGATCTTGCGACCGAAGATCATCGTGATCTTGTTTGGCTGGCCGATGGTGCGGTTGGCGTCGAGCAGGCGCTCGCCGAGCTTGTCGAGGGCGGCGCGGCGATAAAAGATCAGGTTGTCGCAGAATTCGACCTGTGAGAAGAACAGTCGGTGTTGACAGCCTGATTGCCGGCGCTCTGCTTCGCTGAAAAACGGCGTGAAGCGCGCCAGCCATTTGCGGCCGCAGCGCGACAGATCTTCTGTGGTCAGGGTGTCGGCGAGTTCCTGAAGCCGTTCGGGTGCACGGCACCGCAAGAAGGCGTTTGAGCATTGCTCGAAGTCGATGCCCTCCTCGCGCAGGCGGTTGGCGAGCCAGTGATGTTGATTGAGACAGACCCGGGCGGAGAATGGCAGATACGGACACATGCGCACGAACATCCGGCCCCAGCGTCGATCGTTGACATAGAAGTTGTATTGCACGACCCAGCGCTCGGCGATCTGCAGGTGCCAGCGGTTGGTCTTTCGGTCGCCGATTGCCGTCATGATCCGTGCCGGCTCTCTGGCCTTGAGGATGACCACAACCTGATCCGGCTTGGCACCCTTGAAGTAGGGCTCAACAAATTCGTCGCGCCGGCCCTTTGGCGCCTCAACAATCGGGGTACCCCATTCGTCGGCCCGCTCCTTGACCCAGGTGTGGAATTGTTCGGCAGCGCCGCGCAACACATCGCGGCTGACCGGATAGAACTGCCGGTAGCTGCTGAAGAAACCGACCACCCGCTCGGGCTGTTGAAATGGTTGGATCAGCCCGTTGAGCAAAATCCGGTCAAAGCAGCGGTACCCAAAGCGGATGCTATCTTTGTGGTGCTCATAAAAGGCGTTCATCACCGGCTCCCCTGTCCCGAGCCGGCAGCATAATCCCCCGTCTTATCGGCCTGTACGCGTCGATAAACGAGGGATATCAAGGGCGAAGCCCTTGGCTAGTTAGCCCCGAGCCGCCGGTGCGGCAGCCGCGCGCGTGAAGGCGATGGTCACGCGCGTGCCCCGCCCACGGCTCGACTCGACCTCGATGCCCGCCTTGGCGTTTTCGCGCAGCGACCGGACAATCAGTGAGCTTAGCTTCCCGGGCTTGGGCCATTGGACGCCCTCGGGAAGGCCGACACCATCATCCGCAACGATGACGCGGCAGCCATCGCCATCGGCCAGGCTGCGCACGGTGATCGTGCCGCCGTCGCGGCCGGTGAACGCATATTTGAGTGCGTTGGTCATCAGCTCGTTGACGACCAGCCCGGCCGGCATGGCCACATTCACCGATACCGGATAGGTATCGAGCTTGAGATCGAGCCGGATCCC
>JAFAHP010000391.1 GCA_019237175.1 Alphaproteobacteria bacterium | reverse complement strand
CTTCCGATCTGGCGATCGCAAAGCCGAGGTGGTCGCGCCAGAATTCTACGCTGGCAGCGATATCGCTCACAAGCAACTCGGGCACGAGTTTTGCCCAACCGGTCTTAGGCGGTGCTCCCGACCCTGTCATCATCCCCTGTCGCATCGTTCGGACGGGTGGGGCGTCAAACGCATCTTCGAAGCTCGTGCCGGGAAATGCGGAACAAAGGCGCTCGCCACGCGCCGTGGTGTGTCGGCGTAAGCAGCTCGATCTCGCCAACGTGTTTCAGGCCGCAATGCAGAAGAACCTTTTGCGACTCCGTGTTGCCCGGGTCGGCATAGGCGCGGATCGTCTTAAGGCCAAGGGTCCGGAACCCGTAGTCGATGACGGCCGCGGCCGCTTCCCGAGCATACCCGTTGCCCCAATAAGGCTGGCCTAACCAATAACCGAGCGCAGGCTCGTCGCTGCCGTCGCCGGTGCTACCGTCAAGCCCCACACCGCCGATTAGGCGGTCGGTTTTCTTCATCGTGATTGCGAAGGTGCGCGGATGGCCGGTCGCGTGATCCTGCTGTGCGCGAGCGATCCACTCGCGCCCATCGGTTTTGCTGTAGGGATGCGGTATCGTACCCGTCCAGCGTGCGATTTCCCAATTTCCGGCCAACGCGACCAGATCGGCAAGGTCGTCATCGCGGTGTGCTCGCATTCGCAGCCGCTCGGTTTCGATGATGACGCCGGTCGCTCCGGCCGATGGTGCCCTCACTTCCCCTCCTCTCGCGCCCGTGCGCGGATAGCGTACCAGATCCGCCAGCCAGTGACCCTCAGGGCAGAGGGATAGCGACTTTGGCCGCCGACCGCTGACAATGTGGAGCAGATTGCCCGGCTTTACTCGCACACGAAAAGAGGAGCGGGCTCTCTCCCGACAGTCAAGTCGAGGACGCCAGGGTCAGCAAGCTCCGACCAGCGACAACGCTAAGCCCGCCGTCGCACCCGCAACACCGGCGGCCGCGGCGACCGGCGCCGCAGGACCGTAATGCGTCGCATAATAGGGCACGTTGAGCGGGCCGTAATCGGGGATCGGCGGCCACACCTGATGCACGATCGTGCGCTGAGGGGCGCCGGTCTCGGTCTGTGCCAAGCCCACGGTGGCCGCCGAGGTAATGGCGACAAACGGCAACAGCGGCGGCAATCAGCGATTGGCGAACCATTGGGTTTCTCCTGTCTTTTTTCCCGGGCTGTCTTTCATCCGGTGGCTGATAGCTAATCAGCCTCCTCCGATCCGCCATCACGAAAACCCATCATCCGCTTGGCCGACAACTCCCGATCGCGCCAACCGCCAAAGAGGCTGGCATGTCCTGGCGCATCTCCCCGCTCTGTTCGGCCCGATCAGCCGATGCCGCGCAGGTGCAGGGCTTCCCGCAGTGTCAGACGGAGCGAGATTCTTTGGCTCTAGCACGAACGGGGGAGGTTCACTAAAACTAGGCCGGACCTGCGAAGGAGGGACAGCCATGTACATCGATCACGTCGGCATCAACACCAATGATATGGAAGCCACGCTGCAGTTTTACTGCGGTATACTGGGCATGCGACTAGTCCGCACCACGCGTACGCCGGATGGGCGGCGGCACTATAATGTCGAGATCGGTGGCGGCAGTGCCTTCGCGGTGTTCGATGGTGCCGAGCTCCCGGCGGCGGGCGAGCGCCAACATGTGAATCACCTGGCGCTGCCGGTGGACACGCTTGAGGAATTTGACGCCGCCTACCAACGGCTCAAGGACCATGGGGTCGCCGTGACCGAAATCATCGAGCGGGGGTATGGCAAGACCTTCTACTTCAGCGATCCGAACGGCATCCGGTTGCAAATTGAATTGAAGACCAAAGAGGATGCAGACAGCTTGGAGGGCGATCCCGACCCTGTCCCATACGTGCGCGCATTGCTGCAGCAGGCTTAGTGCCTGACGCAGCTGGCGCGGTCCGCGCCGGCCTGCCCGCGTTTTTGCGGGCATCTCTAGTCCAGCGCATCTGAATTGGCTTTACGTTCGTCGGGTATCCGGCGCCCGGATCTCTTG
>JAFAHP010000357.1 GCA_019237175.1 Alphaproteobacteria bacterium | reverse complement strand
TCCCGGGCATGTGGACGTCAAGGATCAAGCAGGCGCCTTCGCCGGGCTTGACGGCATCGAGGAACTCGCGGCACGACGCGAATTCTCGGGCTTCCCAGCCTTCGCATTCCAACAGCACCCTCAGCGAAGCTCGGGCCCCGTCGTCATCGTCCACAATAAAGATCATTGACCTCATCCCCGCCGACCTCTGTCGCTCGGATCCGCGGACCCGGCCTTGATCCGGATCAATCGGGGCCATCAAAATCGGGCCGATCCCGCTTCCCCAACCCAAAGAGAGGGGAGCGCTTCTTTCTGTCGCCGGCTGCCTCCGTATTTTCCGAGGCTCACAGCCACGCAAGGAGTGTGTTTAGCTTTATCCATGGATGCGCAACTTCGAGGCCGGCTCAACGCACCCATGCCAGCCGGAGCGGCGGGCGAGGCACCGCCAAACACATTGATGGGGGGTCCCTCGCTTTTTGCCGCGAACTGAGCGAGCGATTGACGGCTGTCGGAAATTATCTAGGCGCGCTTCGAAATCTGGCTGACCGTCAGCACCGGTCCATATCGCACGAATTGGTTGAGACTTCTGAAAGGGCCCTCCAGCAATTCGAGTTCGCACGGCAGCTGGTGCATGGATATCGGCGGATCTTAGCGGCGGCGAAGCCTCCAGAGCGGATCGACGGCCCATTATTGCTCGACGAAGCCTCCGGATTTGACCCGCCGGCTACCTGTGGATTTGTCAGCGCGACACCGCGGGCGCAAGACAGCGCGGCATCCAAGTATCGCGTCAGCTTTCTGAATCGACTGGCGAAGGGCGGCGCAACCGTAACTGGCTGCCGCCGCTCGATCGTGGTGTGCTCGGCAATATCGGCTAACAACGCCATCGAAATCGCCCGAAAGCGCTTCGCCGAGCGTTATGGCGTTAATGACCAGCAAATCGGTACCGGCATCGTTGAAATCGAGCGGCTCGGTTAGCTTCGCCATGCCGGTCCGCCGGGAGGCAATTCCCGTCGAGACGGCGCGGCGTCGCGGCAAGGGTTCGACCACCGGAAGGGCGGCCTCGGCTTTCGCGGCCGAGGCATCTGATCTGCCGATCGTATCCGCCACCGGGGCCCGCGCTGTCCGCTGCCCGAGCGGGCCGCTTCATGGTTCACGCGGGTCGCGCAACCTGTAGCCACGTCCCCACACCGTCTCGATGTAATGTTTGCCGTCGTTGGCTTGGGCTAGCTTCTTACGCAGCTTGCACACGAAGACATCGATGATCTTCATCTCGGGCTCGTCTATGCCGCTATAGAGGTGATCGAGAAACATCGCTTTTGTTAAGGCGGTACCCTTGTGCATGCTTAGCAGCTCAAGAATGGCGTATTCCTTGCCAGTCAACGGCAGCGGCTGGTTGTCGACTTCGACAGCCCGAGCATCGAGATCGACGACAAGTTTACCGGTGCGGATAACCGATTGCCCGGAGCTCTTATTTGGCGCGAGAGAGGGCATTTGACGTTTCCCTTTTCAGGCCTTCGGCTACTGTGACGAGATGCCAGAAAAACGCGACACACTCGCATTGCCGGCATCGCCGTCTTCGTCGCAGACCCGGCATCATGTCGTCGCTGTGCGGGATCACGTCGCGCCGAGCGAACCTGGGATCGCTCCAACCGTCAAATGGTCCTCGACCGCGGTGACACCCGGGGCCGACCATGCCGCTTGTTCCGCCAGATCGCGCTCATACCAGGCGCGCACCTGGCCGCTCAGCACCACCTTTCCGCCCTCGGTGCGAACCGAAATACTGTGGGCTTCGAGTTCGGCGCTGCGCTGCAAGGCTTTTTGGATCTTCTCCTTGACCTCCTCGGCGTGAACTGCGGCGGCAATCCGGATCTGGTTAATGACATCGACAACGCCGCTGAGCCTGTGCGCGGCCGCTTCGGCATCGTTTTTTTGAAATCGCCACTCGACCTCACCGGCGAGGGTCACGATGCCGTGTTCCACTTTGACTGTGATCCGATCGGCAGGAAGCCCGACTTGCCATTTCAGGATATTGATCGCGCGCGCGGCGATTTCGTCGTCCGCGTGCTTGGTGTCCGAGGGCAGCCGGACCTGGATCTCTTCCGCGATGGCTCTTACCCCTTTCACGCGCCTTGCGGCGCGCTCGGCCGCCAGTTTTTCCGCATAGCTCGTCACAAAACCGGTGAGCGTCACCACACCCTTGTTGGCGGTAACGCCGATATGGGCGGCATTGACGCCGGGCTCGAATTCGAGCTCTTCAACCACATCTCGTTGAAGCTCCAGATCACTGATCACGCGGACCTCCATTCGCGCAAGAGGCCGGCATTTTGAATGCGTCAACCAAGCCGACATTGATCCAGATCAGGCATTCTTTTTCTGCGCGCCGCCGCCTTTTTGATCCACATCAAGGCCCGCTCGCTTCAGCGGCGTAGTTGGGAAGCCTGGAGAAGAGGAGGTGCCTTTGTACCAGAACATCCTTATTCCGACGGATGGATCCGAGCTCGCGAGCAAAGCTGCCGAACAGGGCGTCCTTTTGGCCAAGGAGATCGGCGCCAAGGTCACGGCGGTCACAGTGACGGAACCGTTCCACGTGATTTCCGTCGCGCCGCGCCAGCTCGAATACACGCGCAGCGAATATGAGAGGCATGCAGACGCTGTTGCCGGGAAAGCGCTCGGCGCGGTTTTGGAGGCAGCCAAGCGCGCCGGCGTTGCCTGTGACACGGTGCATGTCCAGCACGAACACGTGTACCAAGCGATCATCGATGCCGCCGCCTCAAAGGGATGCGACTTGATTGCGATGGCCTCGCATGGCCGCCGCGGCGTCTCAGCGGTCGT
>JAFAHP010000158.1 GCA_019237175.1 Alphaproteobacteria bacterium | reverse complement strand
GGAAAGCTCCAGGCCGGAATCGTGTTCCAGACATCCTGGACGGTCGGATTGTTGTTGGCGTCGATCCCCCAGAGAAAGGTATGGCCACCAATCTTGACCGATTTCGCATAGCGAATATCGGTATTGTCCCAGGTAAAGCGATGGGCGACGCCGTCGTAGGTCCCCTGGATAAACGCCCCAGCATTATCGGTGATCCTGCCGCCAGTAAACAGGCTGATCTGCTGCATCGCGAAATCGTTGTTGACGCCGAACCCGGGCGCCAGTCCCCCCGGTTGAGGCTCCTGCAGATGCGTGAAGGTCGGCTGCAGCATGACCGCAAAGGGCGGACCTTTCCAGTCGCCGCCACCCAACGTATAGCCCCCGAGTTTGAAGCGGCGTCCAAACGGGGTCAGCTCGAGAAACGCCGTGTGACAAGTGGCGCAGGGCTGCCCGGTCTGCCGCGCATATAATGGAAGCGCCAATGCCGGCCGGATCGTCAAATCTCCGCCGACGATGACGCCTAAGACGAGGATCCCGAGCAGCCCGATCTGCGCCAAGCGGGCGCAATAATGTATTGCGGGCCGGGTGTACCGGCGACGCCAAAAAACCATCCAAAGATTCTCCTCTTAGGCGTCTATGCGGGCGGCGGCTTAGGATCGGCTCTCTCCAATCCCTGTCAATCGCCGCCGTTCGCCTCTGTTTTGACAGCCGTAAACCGCGGCATCACAGCATAGCGCGCCGCGAGACAAGACCCGTCAACGCAGCCACCAGATTTTCCGGAGCTAGTTGGCGCTGGCAATTACGCCTGACGGAGCGGTGCGAAGATCCGGCAATAGCCTTGCGGGCTGATCGGACCGTCCACCATTTTGCAGCTGGCGGGCATCACAAATTGCAAGCATTTTCCACAGCGCCTGTCGCCATCGGGGTGGTCCTGATAAGCGACCGCTGCCTTCGAAATCTTGATCGTCGCCGACGCTGATCCCCCTCTGGCGCTCAGAGCGACCACAGTGGCTATCACACCCGTTGTTCCCTGCAGCAAAGCACGTCGCGAAAAGATGCCGCGGGGACCCCCGGTCTCTTTCGACATGATACTTCCCTCCGAACCACTTCAATCGATCATGGTCAGGCCGCCTCCCATGCGGTCGGTCTGTCGCCGAGCGTTTTGCGGAGTCTGACTCGCCGCATTCTGATTTATTCCACTGACCAAGAGTGTTACGACTGCCGCCAGTTTCTCGTTCGATCAGCTTGTTAGAGGCATTTTGGTGACGACAGACCGTGGAGCAGAATCAGTTCACAATAACGTGAACGCGAAGACCCACTCTTCGCCAGCTGCTGCCGCATCACTGACTCACAATAATGTGATCTGTGCTCTCAGCTATTACCGAACTTAGCGCATTTCCAATGGGAATAAACCCTTCGCCAGCGAGTCGAATGCACCGTTAGCAATGGTGACTTGCCGGTGTGAACCGGCGACGCAGTGGGCGCTGACTGCTGCGCGCCACTGCTGTTGCCTGCATCCCACCAGAGGAGGTCAAGATGTATTGCGCTGGTCGAAATATTGTATCAGCCATAGCTATGGCGGCCGGGGTTTTTGCTGCCGCGCCTGTTCTTGCCGACGACAGCGATCCATTCGATCAGGACAATCGCTACGTCGTGAACAAGCTGGTCTCTGATTTGTCGCCGGAGCCGCCGAACCCAGCAGACCCCGTATTGCAGAACTCGTGGGGCGTGGCGTTCTCGCCCGCGGGCAGTCCATTTTGGATCGCCGACAACGACACCGGATGCTCGACGCTTTACGACGGTACAGGCGAAAAGCAAAAGCTTCAGGTGTCGATCCCGCTGCCGGGAAACGTGATACCTCCAAACTCCTGCAAGCATTTCGACTTCACTATCACGCCATCACCGCCAGCACCTGCGGCGCCGACCGGCATTATCTGGAACGCATCGTCAGCCTTCCCGGTGCCCGGAACGAGCACCACGGCGGCATTCATTTTCGACACTGAGGATGGGACGGTTTCAGCCTGGGGAGGAGGAACGAATGCGGTCCTCGCGGTCGATAACTCGAATAACCCACCTACCCCGCTTAATAACGGTGCCGTCTACAAAGGTCTCGCCTTTGGCGTCAACGTCAACGGGCCGTTTCTGTTCGCGACCAATTTCCGAGCCGGGACCATCGATGTATTCGGTCAGGGTTTCAAACAGGTGGCGCCGGGAACCAAAGGGGAGCTCGACGGCAACTTTAGCGACCCGAAGATCCCTGCCGGTTTTGCGCCTTTCGGCATCCAGAACATCAACGGTGACCTTTTTGTCACCTACGCAAAGCAGAACGCGGCAAAGCATGACGACGTTGCGGGGCTCGGCAACGGCTTTGTCGATGTCTTCGACACCGATGGCCATTTGCTGCGCCGCTTTGCCAGCGGCGGCACGCTGGATTCGCCATGGGGTGTTGCGCGCGCCTCATTCGCTTTTGGCAAGTTCAGCGGCAAGATCCTGGTCGGTAATTTCGGCAACGGCTGGGTGAATGTCTTCGACAACGACGGAACCTTTGTCGGGCTGCTGAGAGGAACCGACGGCAAGCCGATATCGATCGACGGGTTGTGGACCTTGACCCTCGGTGGCGGCGCGAAATCGAGTTCCGATACCCTCTATTTCACCGCCGGACCGAACGGCGAGACCGACGGCCTGTTCGGGACGATCACGCCGGCGGCCGACTCTGATTAAGAAGGGATAATTGCCCAGTGCGGAGAGCGCGCAGCAGCGGCGCTCTCCGCGCAAACTGTGGTGCCGCAGCACCTCAGCGCTGTCCGAGATCAGCCAAAATCGGCAAGTACTGCTTTGCGACAATCGGCGTCATCGGCAACACGGCAAAGCTCCAACCGCCTACAGGCGAGCCCAGCTCCCAATTGGCGACGGCGATGACCTGCACGTAAGTTTCCGTCCCCGGATCCAGGTGAAGGATGTCGTGCTGGCCGGAATAAGTCCCGAAGGCCTGCGCCGACAACCGATATCTTCCCGGCGCGAAATCGTGAAAGAAGGCCGTACCCTGCTGGATCGGTACGAGCGGCGCGCGATCGACGTAAATTACTGGCGCAGCGGCATAGATGTTTCCGGGCACCGGGTCAGCCTGACGCAGAAACCATACCCGCGCCATATCCGGCGCGAGCGATGGTGCCGGTGCTGCTGCGCTGATCGCCGCCGGCTGGGGAGCGCAACCCGCGATCAGGGCAATCAAAAGTGCGCCGAGCCAGTTTGGCAGGCGGGAATGTCTCTGCGTTGCGTCCCTTCCTGTGTCTCGCCGGTACCCGTCGACGGCCTCGTCCTGTTTGTCGATCTTGGCGCGCGATCGTGCGTTATAGCGCCGCGGCCAGGGCAAAGAGAACGGCGACATCGGCGCCCCGCCAATACGAATCGCGCGATTTGTTTAACCAGTTCAAAGAGATCGTGTCCGCATTATCGAGTCTTCCCAAATGAATGAAGGAAGACATGACGCCGAGTGAAATCGCCGGTCTCGCCTTCGCGATCAGAGCATTGCTCGCCTTTACAGCGACGCTGGCATGGTACTGCCACTGAAATTGGCCGCCGCGTGAGGATCATGTCATCAGCCGCGTCGTCACCTTATGGGGCAGGGGTGGAAAGCACCCAGGAAGCTGAGTACGAAGAACTGGCGCCGTCCATAAAGACCGCGGCTGATCAATCGCCGCGAAGGGAAGTCCGCCGGGACCTGACGGCGCCTTGAGCCTTGGCGCGCCGGTCGTCGGCGGGCGACGATTGGGAGAGCTATGGCGTCACATTGTTGCCGGCAGTTCGATAAACTGCAGCGGTCAGGTTTGCCGCAACATTCGCCGCCGCCCCGGCAGCGACGGGCTCGACCGCGACGGCGGCGACACCGGCGCCCATCATGCCGAGTTCTTCAGCCGCACGCGGCGACAGATCGATGATAAAGCGGCGGCTGTAGGGTCCGCGGTCATTGATCCGGACGACTACCGAGCGCCCGGTGTCGAGATTTGTTACCTTGGCACACGAGCCTAGAGGTAATGTGCGATGGGCCGCGGTTAGGGTTCCGGTGTCGAGCCGTTCGCCACTCGAGGTGCGAGCCCCGACAAGATCGTACCACGCCGCTTGGCCAATTTGCTGGTAGCCGACCGTGCCGATTGCCGTCCAGTCGGAATCGCTGTCCATGCTGCCAATGGTGGAATGCCGGTAGCGGCTGCGATGGAAAGCAAGTCTCGACGGCCAGCGGAAATGCGTCCCCTTATGGGCGACGCGGGCCTTTCCGGAGCGGCCGTCAGGTTTCGCGGAGTCGGCGTTGGGGGGGATGCTTGATTGATACGCGCCGCCCTGTTCAGGTGTTTTGGCCATCGCCACGGTTGAAGCCATTATCAGCGCAAGGGAAATGCCAATCGTTTGGTGGAAGGGCATCCGATTGCGTCTCCTTCTGTTGGGCATTCCCTGCCGCATGGCACAAACGGGTTCACCGCCATGCCGATTGTATTGGTATGGGCGCGAGAATGGAGAGGGCTGTCGTCCCGGATTGTTGGCGATTTCCGGGTAGGACAATGAGGAACGAGCAAGCTAAACAGGGCGAATCTCGCTTGTCAACCCTGAGATGGATTTTCACTGTCTGTGCGCTTTTATCGGGATCAGCTATGGTTCAGCTGGAGGTCCAGGCAGCTTCGTCGTTTTTATTTCTACAATCCTCAATTTTTATTCTTGCCGGGTCTGATCTATTGTTGAAACATCAGGGCGGCGCTGCGATCGTCAAGAGGACGCGGAGACGGCCACGAATTAAAATCCTAAAAAATTTTACAGTTACACTTTAAAAGCGTGCAGCAGCTCGGGCTTTTGGTTATTTAATTCCGCTGACAGACGACCGTCGTGCTCGGTTGGGTGCGCCGATGTCTCACTGGCTATCCACTACTTAAGGACGTACTCCGTGCGGATCGCTCTTTAGGTTTTGGGGAGAAATGGGCCGGTTCGCTCCGCCACCTACGTCGTCACCGGCGTTGCGTAATCCCAACAACAGCCCGATTGGCCGGTGGGCAGCGCATACATCAAACCCGCTAAGATGAGCCCAAACGACTAATCCCGTTCACCCGCCTTTGCTCATCGGTCGCACGCTGCCTCCACCCCCGCACGCGGGTTAGGCAGGGGATCCTCACACGAACTGCCGGCTAGGCTCGATCACCGGGTCGGAAGCTCGAGGGCGGTGGTCAAATCGCCGAGCGGCGGGCTGCCGTGGGCGGTCAGCGCGGCATTGCGGGCGGCGAGGCCGGGCAGCATCGGAAGACCGAACCGATGCGTGATCAGCAGGAGGATCGAACTCGTATCGTAAAGCGTGTGATCGACAACCGCCTTTTTCGCGAGAGGAGACAGGATCATCGCCGGGATGCGCGAGCCGGGTCCCCAGCGGTCACCTTTTGGCGGCGCCACATGGTCCCAGAACCCGCCATTCTCGTCGTAGGTGACAACCACAACCATATGCGGCCATTGCGGGCCCTGTTGCAGGTGGCGAAGGACCTCGGCGATGTGCTCGTCGCCCGACAGCACGTCGGTATACCCCGCGTGCTCATTGAGATTTCCCTGCGGCTTGTAGAACGTGACTTGCGCCAGCGTTCCGGCGTCGATCGCCTTGATGAACTCGGCACCGCCGAGCCCGCCGTCGCGCAAATGCTCGGCGCGCGCCTTGGTCCCGGGCGCCATGTCGGAAAAATAGTTGAAGGGCTGGTGGTGGTACTGGAAATTCGGAACGGGTGCTGCGTTTTTGCCGTCGAGTGCGGCCTGCCACGCGCCGGCATACCACGCCCAAGTTACGCCTTTGGCGCTCAACAGATCGCCGATCGTCTGTTGGGTCTGCGGCGGCAATGTGGTCGGTCTCGCCGGATCGGCATAGGCCGGGTCGCCGCCTGCGGCTGGCTTGTTGGCGCTCGGCTGATACGGTGGCTGCATCGTGTTGATCGAATAAAAATCAGGGGTCAGATTGCCGTCGCGAGCAAATTTCGGGATGCCGTCGAGCGCTGATTTCGGCGAATTGGCAGCGATCTGAAGGGTGACCCCATCGGCTTCGACGGCCGCTATCGTGTTCTTCGCCGGGCTTTTGTCGGCGTCCGGATATTTCCCGGTGCAGGCACAGATCAGCCAGAAATGGTTCGAATAGGACCCGCCGAAGGCTCCCATGAAGAAATTGTCGGCGAGCACGAATTGTCGGGCGACATTCCATAACGGCAACCTGTTGCCGTCATAGTGACCCATGACCAATGCGCCCGAATCGGCAAACGCAACGAACTTGTCGTTTTTGCCGCCGTCGATCTGCATCTGATTCTGGTAGAAGCGGTGCCACAGATCATGTGTGACGACACCGAGCGGCGTATTGAAGCCCTTGGGGTCGTCGATCGCAAACGGCGCATTTGGCAGATGCTCTGTTTGAGCTTGGGTCACCGGCGGCACGACACCTTTGGCAGTGAGACCGTCCCAGACCGGTGGCAATTCCTTTAGCACCGTCCCGTCGCGATCGAGCTGCCGGTACTGCGCCGGTGTGACGCCCGACAAGCCGTTGGCTCCAGGGAACGAGCCATAGAGATTGTCGAAGCTGCGATTCTCGGCGTAAATCACAACGATGGTCTCGATACTTGCGAGAGCGGTCCCGGCGTCTGCCGGTCCGGCGGCGCCAGCCGCATTTGCCGCGCCGATGATTGT
>JAFAHP010000088.1 GCA_019237175.1 Alphaproteobacteria bacterium | reverse complement strand
CTTGCCGGTAGACGGCGGCGCGCTGGTGAGGATCGGCTGACCCGCCACCCTTCCCTCCCCCCGCAAAGCCTACGGCGTTCACGCAAATTTTGGAGGCCAACCGAGAGCTTGCGGGATTTGTCCCTCTCCGCCCGCGTGCGGGGGGAGAGGGGGGCCCATCGCGAAGCGATGGGAGGGTGAGGTGGGCCGTTCTCGTACGCTCCGAAATCCCCCACCTCACCCAGCCCTCTCCGCCCCCAGGGGCGGAGAGGGAAAGTCACGGCGCGCCCGCCAGCATGATCCGTGAATACCGTAGCCCGCAAAGCGGGGGATCGTCTTCTGTGCCCCCGCAAGTGGGCACGATTGGGCGCGGGCGGGTTCAGCGCGGCGCCGGGCTGAGCGGATCGAGCGGGTCGTCCGGCTCGGCAAATTCGGCGCCGTTGAAGCCCATTGCCGCGAGAAAGGCTTGGCGCACCTCGGATGGCTGGCCGGTCTGGAAGACATAGCCTTCGAGACCGCGCCGGCTCTGCGGGTCGCGCAGCATCTGAGCTCGCGTCAGGCCGTCGGCGAGCCGCGCGCGTTCGGCAACCGGCAGGCGGATGCGGCGGTTGACCGCCGGGTCGCGGATCACCGCCTTGGGATCTTCGCCGCGCGCAATCGCGTCGAGGTCACGCAGGAAACGGCGGCGAATCATGACGATGCCGCGATCGCTTTCCCCGAGATACTCGCGCGAGCGGTCGGCGACCCGCCCCTGGCCGACCCAGGTCACAAAATCCTGATTCATGACGTGACTGGTGATCCAGCGACCGGTCTTCTCGTCGGCGATCGGCCCCTGCCAGGTCGGGATGCTGTCCTGAGCATAGGGCTCGCTTTCCCTGGGAACGCGGCTGAACGCCCAGTTGATGCTGAGTGTGTTCTCGTCATCGACCGGCACGCGGTATTCGATATGGTTGCCGGTGAACAGCGCGTTCGGCCACAGACACACACGGCCGATTGTCCACAAATCGTCGTTCTCGGACGTGTCTTCGCGGATGCGTTTGTATTGGAAACCGTAGTCGAACTCGCTAAAATCGACCTTGACGTGCTGCGGCGTATAGGGACCCGTCTTGCCCTTTAGCCGCGTGCTCCAGTTCGAATGGGTCCATTCGAAGTGCACCGGATCGATCGAGTTCTCCTGGCACTGAAACCAGTTGCACGGGATCTCGGCCTTGACGATCTGGACGAAACCGTTGGGCCACGAGAAGAACTCCCAATCCGGTATCAGCGGCTGCGGCTGCGGCCCGAGATAGGCCCAGACGAGCCCGCCCCATTCGGCGACCGGATAGGCCTTGATCCGGATCTCGTCTTTGAGCCGTGCCTCGGGATGGGCAACGTCCTCATAGGGCATCGCCAGGCAGCGACCCTGCTCGTCATAAAGCCAGCCGTGATAATTGCAGCGCAGCCCACACTCCTCGACATAGCCGTAGCTGAGATCGGCGCGGCGATGCCGGCAATGCCGGTCGATGAGACCCCAGCGGCGCCCAAGATCCTTGTACAGCACCAAGTCTTCGCCCATCAGCCGCACGGGCTTGGCTCCCGGGGCGGTAAATTCGCTGGCACCCGCGAGCGGCCACCAATAGCGGCGCAGAAGCTCGCCCATCGGCGTCCCGGCACCGGTTTTGGTCAGCCCATCCCAGCGGCTGCGCGGCTGCGGCGTCTCGTCTTGCGTCACCGATGGTCTCCGCTTGTGGTGGCTAGCTGAAGCGTAAGGGGAGAGGCGTTGGGAGGGCAACAATTCGACGGCGGCAGGCAGGCTTTCCGGCATTCCGGGCGGATTTGGCCGAACATCCGGTCAGCGGTGCGCCGCTCGGCACGCGGGACACAAGCCGCGCGCCTCGATGACTTGGCGGGCAACCGAAAAACCCCGATCCTCGCCAAGCCGGCGCAGGCTTTCGACGATCGCCTCGTCCTGGATCTCCTCGGTGGCGCCGCAATCATCGCAGATCATGAATTGGCTCTGGTGCGGGTGGTCAGCGTCATCGCATGCGACAAAGGCGCTCACACTCTCGATTTTGTGCACGAGCTTGTGCGCCAGCAGGAAATCCAGCGCGCGATAAACCGTTGGCGGCCCGAGTTTGCCGCGCTCGCCCTGCAGAGCGGCAAGTAGTGCATAAGCGCCGATCGGCTGGGCGGCGGCGAGGATCAATTCGAGCACCCGCCGGCGCACCGGCGTCAGCCGCGCACCGCGCGCTGCGCAGAGCTGCTGGGCGCGCCGCAAGGCGCGCTCGATGTCCCGCGATCTCACGACAGCTGTTCTCGCGTCGGTTCGGGCTGCCCGACCCTCACGTTACCGTGTCGCCCCGGATCTAAGCAACAACGACAGCAAGCGTAGACAACCGCGGTTGTGCCCCCTAGGCTGGCTCACAAGGTCGTGCCGGACCGACGGCGCGCGCGGGGGGCGATTGGCGATGCGGCCAAATCGGCTGAGGCTGAAGGCGATTGCCGCGTGGCTCGGCGTGATCGCGCTCGGCTTCAACGCCCTGGTGCCGATTCATTTAGCCTTCGATCTCGCCGATGCGATCGTACCCGTCCACCCTCATGCGGAGGTCGCCGCCGATCACGATACCTTTCGGTCTCTGCTCTCCCGCCTGATCGGTCACGATGAAGACCAGGATCGACCGGCAGCCGACAAGCGGCACCAGCACGGTCACTGCGCGGTATGCGAGGTGGTTGCCACTTTGGCCGGGTTTGCGCCGGCCGTGGTCGCGCCGCTCGTCATCCCGGCTTTTGTCTACGCCGCAACATTAACCGCGTCTTCGGCTGCGGCACCGCATCCCGCTCCTCCCGCCGCCTACCAGGCCCGCGCTCCACCCCTCGCCTAGCCGCGTTCTCACCAAAAACCTTGTTACTCCCGGCTGTGCTTGGCGCAGTCGGTCCCGTGCGATTCTTGTGGAGCACCACGTGATGAATCGTTTCGTCTGCCGCGGCCTTGCCGCCGCGGCCGTGGCGGCGCTGCCTTGCGCCGAAGCGATGGCGCACGGCTTTGCCGGCGATCGCTTTTTTCCAGCGACGATCCTGACCGACGACCCGTTTGTCGCGAGCGAGATGTCGCTGCCGACGATCACACTGAACCCAACCCAGAGCGACGGCTCGCGCGAACTCGGCATCGGCAGCGATTTGTCGATGCTGATCACCCCCAATTGGGATTTCACGATCGGCAGCCAATGGGAGCACCTGAAGCCGCCCGGTCTGCCGGCCGTGACCGGCTGGGGTGGACTGACGACCGGGACGCAATACCAGCTGTTCATCAACGGCCCACACGAGGCCCTGGCGCTCGCCGCACTCGACGTGACCTGGGGCAATACCGGGAATTTGACGGTGGGCGCACCCGCCTTCACGACCCTGTCGCCGACGTTTGACTTCGGCAAAGGCTTTGGCGATCTGCCCGATTCGCTGCCCTGGTTGCGCCCGTTCGCGCTGACGGGGAACATTGCCGTCAACTTTCCGACACAGACCCAAACGATGGGCATGCAGAACCCGAACAGCGTGTTTTACGGCTTCGCGATCGAATACAGCATCCCCTATCTGCAAGGCGAAGTAAGGGATCTGGGTCTCGGGCCCCCGTTCAATCGAATGATCCCGCTGGTCGAGTTTGCCCTGACCTCACCGTTCAACCGCGGCTTTGGCGGGACGACGACCGGGACGGTGCAGCCGGGGGTGATCTGGGCCGGG
>JAFAHP010000720.1 GCA_019237175.1 Alphaproteobacteria bacterium | reverse complement strand
ATGCCGGCGTCGGAAAGGGCGTCCTGCGCCGCGCGGACAGCCAAGTCCGAAGTCAGTTCCCCGCATGCCGCCACTCGGCGTTCACCGATACCGGTGCGCTGCCGGATCCACTCATCCGAGGTATCAAGCCGGGCGGCCAAATCGCTGTTGGTAACAATCTGCGCGGGCAGATAGGCGCCGCAGCCGACGATCTGGGAGCGCAATGCCATGCCTGCTCACATCGCGGCCGGCTGAGGGGCGGCGCCTGCCGCCTCGAAGCGCCCGAGATCGACCCGGATTTTGTCAAGGAAGTCGTTGACTTTCATGTCGAGCGCGACGCCGACCGCGTGGGCAAAGCCGAGCGCGTCGGTGGACCCGTGGCTCTTCACCGCAATCCCGCGAAGACCAAGAAAAACCGCGCCGTTATACCGGCGCGGGTCGAGCCGCATTCGCAGCTTTCCTAGCGCGTTGCGAGCAAACAGATAGCCTATCCGTGCGGAAAGCGAGTGCTCGAAAGCTCCCGACATGAACTCTGTGAATAATTTTGCGGTGCCCTCGGCGGTCTTGACCGCGACATTGCCGGTGAAACCATCGGTAACCACGACATCGACCGTACCAGCGGGGATATCGTCGCCCTCGATAAATCCGTAAAACCGGATCGGGCTGAGGGCGCTGCGGAGACGAACGCCGGCGGCGCGTACCGCGTCGTTTCCTTTCTGATCCTCCGAGCCGACGTTCAAGAGACCAACAGTGGGCTCGACCAGTCCCAACACCGAGCGCGCAAAGGCGTCGCCGAGCACTGCAAACTGCACCAAGTTTTCGGCATCGCATTCGACGTTGGCGCCGAGATCGAGCATTACGCTCTCACCGCGCCGGGTCGGGAAGAACGAGGCGATCGCCGGCCGATCGATCCCCGGCAAGGTCTTTAGTGCGAATTTTGCCATCGCCATCAAAGCACCGGTGTTGCCGGCCGAGACAACGCCATCGGCGAGCCCTTCTGCAACCGCGTCGATCGCCAGCCGCATGCTCGACTGGCGCCCGGAGCGCAATGCGACCGATGGCTTGTCATCATCCAATACCGTCTCGTCCGTGTGGTGCACTTCAACCGCCTCGGCAAGCCGCGGCAGCCGGGCGAGCAACGGTAGCAGCGCATTCTCTTTGCCAAACACCAGGAAATGTAAGCCCGGGTGGCGCCGCAGAGCCATCTCGGCGCCGCGCAGCACCATCTCCGGGGCCTGGGCACCCCCCATGGCGTCGAGAGCGAGCGTAATTTCTTGGTTCACGGGCGCGCCGCCTCCCGCCGGCGCCAAGTCCTTAGGCTGTTTCGGGACGCTTGGTCGTCACTTCGCGTCCGTCGTAGTAGCCGCAGGCATCGCACAGATGATGCGGCCGTTTGAGTTCGCCGCAATTGGGGCATTCGGCATAGGCTGCCGGCTTTAGGGCGTGGTGCGAGCGCCGCATATTGCGACGCGAGGGCGACGTTTTCTTTTTCGGGACGGCCATGGGTCATTCGTTCCGGGAATTGCACAGTGTACTCGGGTCTTAGCTAAAAACGCCACCTGCAGCAACAAGGACGGCGGCCTTTGTTACCTTCCAAAAGCATCAGCTTGGTAGCGGACGAAAGAGGCGCTCAAGCGCCGCAAACTGTCCCGGCTGCGATTCTGTAATCTCCGTCTGGTCGACCACGGCATCGGGAAGCCGCGGAAATTCCGGGAGCGCCAACGATAGTTCCTGCGCCACCGCTTCAGCAATGTCGATCGCGTCGCCGGTTAGCGGCTCGAACACCGGCTCGTCGCCGCCAATCTCTATTTCCACGGCATCGACGTCGTTCGGTCCGTACAGCAAGGAGAAGCTTTGGGCGAGCCGGCCCGGCACCGGATCGAGTGTGATGACACAGGTCTGCGCGAACTCAGCGTCGAATTCAGCCTCGAGCCGGATCAACGCAGCGTCGAGGCGCTGCAATGTCACCACCGCAGACAAGCGGTCGAGCGTGACCAGGTCAAATCTTCGGGCAAGCGCTCGACGCTCGTCGACTGTCGCCTCGATCTCCGTGCGCAACCTGTGCGGACCGAGCCGCACCAATGGGACAAGCCGCGAGAACTCGGGGAGCCTGATCATGGTAGGCCGGCAAGCTCAGGCAGCTTGCCCTGCTCAGCGGCAACAGGCGGCGGGAACTGCACGGAGCCGGCGCACAGTTCGGTCGTGGACTGGTGCGCCAATTGCCGAGCGGCGCGTCGAACATATTCGACAATGGCGCCGATTGTGCCGGGTGATTCGCGCACCGTGCCAAAGAGATTACGTGCAAGCGCCGCGCGCAACATCGCGTCCTGGCGGTGCTCAAGCCCCTCCTGATAGGCGCGAATGCGGCCGTAAAACCCCTGTGCCATCCGTTTCACGTGGCGTCCGACGCTCAAATCACCGGTTCCCGTTTCGCGCAACCCCCGATCCATGTCGGTAAACATCGTATCGAAAAAGGCTTGCGCAACTGAAGCGGACGGCGGGTGATCTGATTTCAGCCGATAAAGATAGAGAAATGCGTGCAAGCAGATCAGCTCAAACCGCCCGTCGAGCGTGTCCGGAACCCCCAATTCGGTGAAGAAAATCGGCTGCCGCGCCTGCTCGACCACCTGTCGATACGCGCGCTTGGCGCCATCGCGAACCGATCGGCGTCGAGAAAAAGAGATCACGTGCCGACCGACGCTCCGGCAACCGGCAACGTTGACAACCTGCGTCCCTCCGCTAAAGCTACCGACTTAAATTGGGCGCGGACCGGGCCGGTTCAACAAGAAGCCCGACGCCCAATCGAACTCTGCTGTGCGAGCCATGCCGACCCCGCAATTTCCTTCCCTGCCTGCCGCAATTGGCGCTTTGTTAGCTCTCGCTGCTTGTTCGACAACGGTCGAGCAACGCGGCAACCTCCCGCGTTCCGACTTGGTCGCCCAAATTCATCCCGGCAAGACCACCAAGGACCAAGTCATCAAAATACTGGGTTCACCTTCGAGCGTGAGCGTCTTTAGCGACAAGGATTGGTATTACATCAGCGCCCGCACGCAACAGTACGCATTTTTCACCCCGGACGTACTGGACCAGCAAGTTTATATCGTCGATTTCAATGACGACGGCGTCGTAAGAGGGGTCGAGCACAAGACGCTGCGAGACGGGAAGGTCGTCCAGCCGGTCGCTCGCGTCACCCCCGCCCCAGGCCGCGAGCTCTCCTTTTTCGAGCAACTGGTCGGCAACCTCGGGAAGTTCAATAGCGGCGGTGGAGGGGGTGGCGGTGGCGAGGGCGCGGCTGCCCGCGCCCCGGGGCCGAGCCCGTATGACAATAGCCAGAGAGATTAGCGATCGCTATCCCTTACTTGAAATAGCTGCGCTCAGCCGGCCCACCATTTTGCCAGAATCGCCAGCAACAGCAGCGCCACGATATTTGTAATTTTGATCATCGGGTTGACCGCCGGCCCCGCGGTGTCCTTGTAAGGGTCGCCGACCGTATCCCCGGTTACCGCCGCCTTGTGCGGCTCGGAGCCCTTGCCGCCGTGGTGGCCTTCCTCGATGTATTTCTTGGCATTATCCCAAGCGCCGCCGCCCGAGGTCATCGAAATCGCGACAAAAATCCCGGTCACGATCGTGCCAAGCAGCATCGCCCCAAGCGCGCTGAACCCGGCGGCCCGCCCGCCGATTATTGAGACGACGACAAAAAGCGCGATCGGCGCCACCACCGGCAACAGCG
Organism: Alphaproteobacteria bacterium; assembly: GCA_019237175.1. GTDB lineage: Bacteria > Pseudomonadota > Alphaproteobacteria > ATCC43930 > CGMCC-115725 > AP-15. The sequence goes on along the minus strand of JAFAHP010000720.1, from coordinate 589 downwards.
ACGGGACGATCATCTCCCTGATTGCAGCGCGGGTCAGCATATCGACGGCTAGCCCGTAATCGGGCTTGGCACGGCCTTCCATGATGCCGGGGATCTCACGAAACTGCCGGCGCACCTCGACGACCACCGAGCCTGCCGCACGCCCAACCGCGGTCATGCCGAGCGAGCCGAACAAATAGGGCATCAGCCCGCCGATAAACAGCCCAATCACGACATAGGGATCCTGCAACGCAAACCGCACGTCGAGGCCGTGGAAATAGTGTTTGAGGTCCTCGGTATAGGCGGCGAACAGCACGAGGGAGGCGAGCCCAGCTGAGCCGATCGCATAGCCCTTGGTCACCGCCTTGGTTGTGTTGCCGACCGCGTCGAGAGCGTCCGTCGTCCGTCTCACCTCGCGCGGCAGATCGGCCATCTCGGCTATGCCGCCGGCGTTGTCGGTGACCGGCCCGTAGGCGTCGAGCGCTACGATCATCCCGGCCAGCGCCAGCATCGTCGTTGCCGCCACTCCGATTCCAAACAGTCCGCCGATCAGGAAAGAGGCAATGATCCCGACGCAGATGACGACCACCGGCAGAGCCGTCGCCTCCAT
>JAFAHP010000663.1 GCA_019237175.1 Alphaproteobacteria bacterium | reverse complement strand
CCAACTCTGCGCGTTGCCGGCGGACGGCGCGCGGATTGCGGCGTCGAGAATTTTTGTGATCAGCCCCTCCGGCACCGGATCGGGCCGCAGTCGGCGCAGCGAGCGGGCGGAGTAAATCGCCTCGAACAAGCCGATGTCGGTCATTTGGCGGGCTCCTCGCTCAACCGTCTGGCCGGCGTCTGAGCCCTAGGCATAGACCCTGCGGTAGAGCTCGATGATCTCGTCTGCGTTCGGGACGCGGGGGTTGTTGGCCGGCGATCCCGAGGCCAGTGCCTGGCTCGCCATGACCGGCAACAACTCCTCGTAGCGCCCGGTTTCGATACCGTATTGGCGCGGGCTCGGCACCTTCAGATCCCGGTTGAGCCGGCGCAGTTCGTCGAGGAGACGTGCAACCGCACCCTGGCTGCCTTCGCTGTCGTCGGCGATCCCCATCGCGCGGGCGCAATCGGCATACCGGTCGAGTGCCGCCGGCACCGAAAACGCGGTGATCTCGGGGAGCAGCATTGCGTTCGACAAGCCGTGCGGCACGTGAAAAAACGCGCCAATCGGTCGGCTCATGCCGTGCACCAGCGCCACACTCGCGTTCGAAAACGCCATCCCTGCAGTGGTGGCGCCGAGCATCATCGCTTCACGCGCCTGCCGGTTTAGGGGCTCGGCGCACGCGGTGCGGATATTGCGCGCGATCAACCCCATCGCATTTTTCGCCAGCCCGTCGGTATAGGGGTTGGCCCGGCGGCTGACATAAGCCTCGATCGCATGGGTCAGACTGTCGATCCCGGTATCGGCGGTCAGCCGATAGGGCATCGAGAGGGTCAGTTCGTAGTCGACGATCGCCGCCAACGGACAGCAGGCAAGACCGGCGATCAACATCTTCTCATCGGTTTCGGTATCCGTGACCACGGTGAACCGCGTTACCTCGGAACCGGTGCCGGCCGTCGTCGGGATGGCGACGATCGGCAGACCGGCTTTTGGGATCGCGTTCGGCACCTTGTAGTCACGCAGCTTGCCGCCATTGGCGGCGAGAACGCTGATACCTTTTGCCGTGTCGATCGAGCTGCCGCCGCCGACCGCGACCAGGCTGTCGAAATTGCCGTCCGCGAGGATGCGCGTTCCCGTCTCGATGACCGCGGTCGTCGGGTCAGGGACCGTATCGGCAAAGACTTGGCGGCGGATCCTTGCTTGGTCGAGCAATGCCATCGCCCGGTCGAGGATGCCGCAGTCGCGGATATAGGGGTCGGTGACGATCAGGGGTTTCGCCAGGCCGAGGTGTTCAAGCATCGCCGGCAATTCGGCGAGTGCACCACCGCCGACCGCGATCAGCCGCGGCGTCGTAATGATCGGGACCATCAGACCTCCCTTTGACACTCCTTCCGCCACAGCTTAGCGCCGTCTCCAGCCAAGGGCAGCGGTGTTTGCCTCTATGGCGCGGGAACGAACAGCTCGAGATAGGTAAGGCCGGGATGCGGCTCGGCAAAACCGCAGCGCTGATAGAGGGTCTTGGCGTCGCGCGTGACCAAAAGCCAGCGCCGTAGCTGTTGCAGCCGCGGATGGGCCATAATGGTCTCGACGAGCCATTGCCCGAGCCCATTGTTGCGCTCCGCGGCAACGACAAAAACGTCGGTCAGATAAGCAAACGTCGCCTCGTCGGTGACGACGCGGGCAAAGCCCACCTGCGCGTTGTCGCAGTAGAGACCAAAGTTGAGCGAGTGCTCGATCGCCCGGTGCAGTTTCTTGGGCGAAATACCGCGCGCCCAATGCGAGCAATTTGCCAGGAAATCGTGGATCACCGCGAAATCGAGACGATCCCTCTCGGTATCGATCTCATAGAAATGCCCGCCGAAATCGCGGCGGTCGACAATGCTCTCGGTCATCGGACGTGTCCTACGCTCGGGTCAGGGCGGTGCCGGCGCGCGCCGCCAGGCGCGCACGGGTGCAGCCTCGGCCACAGCGCCGGGGCTGCTAGCGCATTCGTCGTCGCAAGAGGCGCGATGAGCGGAGCATCGTCGGATCAGACCAACCCCCCACCCTAACCCTCCCCCACAGGCGGGGGAGGGTCAGGGTGGGGGTAGCCGGCGTCAGATTGGTTTTTTCAGGCGAAAGCGCAAGATCCCGCCCGGTAGTTCTGTCGATTCGAGCAACTCGCAGCCCGTGGTCCGGCAGAAATGCTCGAAATCCTTGACCGCACCAGGATCGGTCGCCAGTACTTCGAGCACCGCCCCGGGAGCGAGCGGCTTTAACGCCCGCCGCGCCTTCAGCACCGGCAGCGGGCATAGCAATCCGGTCGTGTCGAGGACGGTAGCGGTGTCGGCGGCAGCTTCGGTCATGGCAGGATGATCTCGGGCAAGACTGTCTCGGTTTTAGCGGGTCGGCCAAACCGCCGGCAACACCCTCGCCTGTTTTGCCTGTTTTATCAGGCCGAGATCAGGTGTCGTCGTCGGCTTCGATTTTCCCATTCGGCCACCGCTGGAGCTCCCCGTTGCCGTGAATGTATGATGTGAATATGGCAAATATGCGGGTGCGGATCATTGTTGGCAGAGGGACGGCGGCACTGCGGCGGCAGCAGTTGCGATCGACATAAGGCTATTCTAACCGGTCATCGATAATGCGCCGCGAGCCTCACGGCGTGATGCGCCAAACCCATGCAGCGGAATTCAGATGATCCCGTCCCGGCGCAATTCCTCGACCTCGCTTGGGCTCATATCGAGCCAGTGGGCAAAGACCTCGGCCGTGTGCTCACCCAGCAGCGGTGATGGTTTCACCGGCGGGGGATCGCCTTCAAAGCGCACCGGGAAGGTCGGCATCTGCAACGTCCCGGCGGGGTGGTGCATGGTTTGAATAATGCCGCGCTCGGCAAAGCTCGGCTCGGCGAGCAGATCGCCGGTGTCGAACACCGCGCCCGCCGGCACCCCGGCGGCGCCGACGAGCCGCATCGCCTCGTATTTGTCATGCCGCCGGGTCCACTCGCTCAGCAGCGCATCGGCCTCCGCCTCGTGCTGCAAGCGCGCTGCGGCGGTCGCAAACCGCGGATCGTCGATCAGATCGGCACGCCCGATGACTTCGAGCAG
>JAFAHP010000652.1 GCA_019237175.1 Alphaproteobacteria bacterium | reverse complement strand
GAGCGGGGGGCCGAGGTCGACGAGATCGTTGCCGCCTGGACCCGTCAGCATACCAAGGAAGAGGCGATGAAGATCATCGGCGAAGCCGGTGTGCCGGCCGGGGCGGTATTCGACACGCTCGAGCTGATGAACGATCCCTCGCTCGCCGAGCGCGGCATCATGCAGAATGTCGACCATCCGACGACCGGACGCTACAAGATGCCGGCCTGGCCGGTTCGCTTTGATGGCGCGCCAGCCAAAGTCAAGCCGTCGCCGCTGTTGGGTCAGCACAATGCCGAGGTTTTGGACCAATGGCTTGGCATCAGCGCCGCCGAGGTCGAGGCACTGCGCACCGAAGGCATTGTCTGACCCGGCTTTCGACAAGCTCGATGCGAGGAGACTAGCGATGAAGCTTTATTACGCCCCTGGCGCCTGTTCATTCGGCATCCACGTGTTGCTCGAAGAAATCGGCAAACCCTATCAGATCGAAGCCGTGAATTTTCGCGAAGGAGCGCAGTACAAGCCACCCTACACCGGTATTAACCCGAAATCGAAGGTGCCGACCCTGGAGCGCGACGACGGCTCGATCCTGACCGAATTTCCGGTTATCGCGCGTTGGCTCGCCCTCCAGAACCCGCAGGCCAATTTGATCCCAAAAGACCCGGAGACCGACATTCGCGCGTCGGAAGTCATGGAGTACGTCGTCGGGACGCTGCATCAGCAAGGCTTCACAAGGCTTTTCCGCACCGACCGGTTCGCGCCGTCGGCCTCCGATCACGAGGCGGTCAAGGCGCAGGGCCGCGAAAACATCGAAAAGGGCTTTGCGATCGTCGACAAGGCTTTGGGGGACAAGGACTATTTGGGCGGCAAAGATCTCTCGGTCGCCGATGCTGCACTGTTCTACGTCGAATACTGGGGCGCGAAGCGGGTCGGCATGCAACTGCCGAAGAATTGCGCCGCGCATTTTGAACGCATGATGGCGCGGCCCGCGGTGCAGCGCGCGCTGCAGCAGGAAGGCATGAACTGAGAGCCTCGCCTCTCAATCTGTCAAACCCACTTTTAGGAGGGCTAGATGGACCGCACGACGTTTGTGGCTGAACTGAAAAGAGACGGCTTCGAGCTTGTCGAGAGGGAGATGGCGGCGAACCACACCAATCCCGAGCACGCGCATGATTTCGATGCCCGGGTGATGGTACTGAAAGGCGAGATCACGATCACCCGCGATGGTGTGGCGACCACGTACCGCGCTGGCGACAGCTGCGCTGTGCCGCGCGGCGCCCGGCATGCCGAGGAGGTCGGTCCGGAGGGAGTCTCGTACATCGCGGGCCGCCGCATGCCCGCCTGAGGGACGCTGCGCACCTTGCAATCGATGGGCCGCGATCTCGCCTGACCAGCATCATCTCGTCGTTTTCTCCCGCTGAACCGGGAGGGTTGGGAGCGAAGACCGGTGGCGGAGGGTAGCGGCCACGTCACAAAAGGAGAGAAAGAAATGGAAGCCCCAATTGCACCGCCGAATTGCCTTGCCGGTATAAAGGTCCTCGATCTGACCCAATTCGAGGCCGGGACAACCTGCACCGAGGCTCTCGCCTGGATGGGCGCCGATGTCGTCAAAGTCGAAAATCCCGATGGCGGCGAAGCCGGCCGCCGTGGCGTGCGCGACCCCTACTATTTTATGATCTATAGCGCCAATAAACGCTCGATCACGGTCAACCTCAAATCCGAGCGCGGGCTTGCTTTGGTCAAGGAGATGGCCAAAAAGGCCGATGTCTTCGCCGAGAATTTCGGTCCGGGCACCATCGAGAAGTTGGGTCTTGGATATGACGTGATCAGTGCCTTAAACCCGCGGATCATCTATGCGCAGGTCAAAGGTTTTGGCGAGGGCAGTCCCTATGAAAAGGGCCTGTGCTTCGACCCGATCGCGCAGGCTTGCGGCGGGGCGATGAGCATCACCGGCGAACGCGACCGTCCGCCGCAAAAACCCGGACCGACGATCGGGGACACCGGCACCGGCATGCTGTTGGCGTTCAGCATCCTCGCCGCACTCTATCAGCGCCAGTCGACCGGCAAGGGACGGCGGCTGCAGGCCGCGATGCAGGATTCGGTCATGCACTATAGCCGGGGCATGTTCATCAGGCAGGCACAGACCGGCAAAGCGGCGCAGCGCCAGCCCGCCAGCGGCAATGCCCCGCACGGTATCTATCCGTGCAAGCCGGGCGGTCCAAACGACTATGTCTACCTGTTGACGAGCCGCGCCAATGCCGAGCATTGGCCGCGTCTGCTCAAACTGATCGGGCGTGAAGATTTGATTGGCGACCCGCGTTACGACAAGGCTGCCGCCCGCGTCGAGCACGAGGCCGAAGTCGACGAGATCATCGCGCAATGGACGCGCCAACACACCAAGGAAGATGCGATGGCGCTGATATCGGGCGCCGGCGTGCCGGCGGGTGCGGTTTTTGACTCGATGGAATTGATCAACGAGCCGAGCTTCTGGCAACGCGGCATCCTACAGACGATGCAGCACGGCGATTGGCAGATGCCGATGACCACCTGGCCGGTGCGTTTTGATGGCGCGGTAGCGCCGATCAAGCCGGCGCCGCTGCTGGGTGAGCATACCGGGCAAGCGCTCGGCGATTGGCTCGGGCTTAGCTCGGGTGACGTCGAGGTGTTGCGGCGCGACGGCGTGGTCTAGCCGTTAGCCGACCATAGGCTCCGGCGGCAGCGGTAACGCGATCGCGCGCGCGGTCGCGTTACCCGCTGCCCGCCGGCGAAGCGTCGAGGCGCCCGCTGAAACGGCCGGCAAAGGCTTCGGCTTCTGTCGCAACCGAAAAATCGACGCGAATGACAACGCCGCCGCGATCTTGGCGGCAGCTGAAGACCGCCGGTTCAAAACGACGCTCGTCAAGCCAAATCCGCATGTCGCTCATCGCCGCGCTCAGTTCGCTCGGCGGTAGGCTCAGCACGACACCACGCATGCCCCCCTCACGGTTGCCGTTCTCAGGCCGCTATATAACGGCCGTTCGCGTTGGCGTTCCCGTCGGCCAACGACGCTCACGAATTTGTCACTCCTCATCGCCACCGCTTGTGCGCTGCTGCCGCCGTCCGTTCCCTGGTCGGCGAGGCCGTAGACATCCAATCGCGGGACTGACAATAGTGAGCACCGCATTGCAGGCGCCAGC
>JAFAHP010000406.1 GCA_019237175.1 Alphaproteobacteria bacterium | reverse complement strand
AGCGCGACAGCGCGGCGAGTATTTCCCAGCCGAATGGTTCGACCGGTTGTCACTCGATCAGGCCTATCGCATTCAGCTGGGCTTGGTCGCCCGCCGCTACCGCGATGCCGGCGAACGGCAGATCGGGTGGAAAGTGGGGCTGACCGCCGAACCCATACAACAGCAGTTCGGGTTTCATGAGCCGGTCTTCGGGTGCGTTCTGGACCGCAAACCCTCCGGCCACGTCTTTGGTCCCGATGAGCTGATCAACCCCGGTTTCGAGAACGAGCTGTGCTTCAAGGTCGACCGTCCACTGGCGGGCGAGATCGCATTGGCGGAAGCGCGCGCTGCAATTGACCTTGTTTACCCGGCGTTGGAAATTACCGAGACGCGCGGCGATCTGTCGGCGCAGATCGCCGTCGCTATTGCCGACAATGCGCAGCAGAAGACCGTGGTTCTCGGCGAACCCATCGGGCTCGGCGCATTGGCTTTAGAGGAAGTGGAGGTCGCTGTTGCCCTTGACGGCATCACGGTGGCAACCGGCAAAGGTAATGCAGTGCTCGGCAACCCACTCAATTCCCTCGTCTGGCTGGCGCGCAAGCTCCCCCAATTCGGGCGGCGCATCGAAGCCGGCGACATCATTATGAGCGGTTCCATTACCCGCCAGTTTCCAATGCGACCCGGCAATCGCATACGGGCCGTCTTCAGCGGCATTGGCACGGTTAAAGCGGAGACGGCGCCGAGAGCGTGAGTGGAGTGACCGCACCGCGGCCACCTCGCCCCGCAAGCGGGGCGAGGGAGTGTCCGGCTAGCCCCAACCGCTCTATGGCCGAAACACGGCAAACGCTTTGGTGGCGTTGGTCAGCCAGGATTCGACAAAGAACGCTTCCTGCGGCTTGCGGTTGCCGAGTTCGGCCATCGCACCCAGCACAAAGATCCAGTTCAGCATTTCCTGGTGACCGTGGGCCTCAATGTCGGCCAATGATGTATTGCGCCACAGCGCATAGTCGCCCGCCTGCAACGCCGCGAAATATCGCCGGTCGGTCTCGACGTCGGGGTGGAAATAGCTGGTCTTGCCTGTCAGGAACGAATGCGACCAGCTCGCTGAGGAAATAAGAGCGGTCCGCCACCGACTGGCCTCCAGGATGCGGGCCAGTGCCCGGCCGAGATCGAAGCAGCGCCACGCCGCGGGTCCCGGCGGGTCGAGATCGTCACCGCTCGGGATTTTGGCGAGGTCGTTGACCCCGCCGCCCTTGAGCGGGATCAGCTGCCGCCCGTAGCAATTGGTCAGGAACGGGACCACCGGGTAATCAAAGCCCCTGCGGTCCCAGTCGAGAAACACCAGCGTGTTGAGTATCGCGTGCGGCATCTCGTCGTGACGCGGCTCATAGGCATAGGCGACCTCGAAGCCTTCGCCGATCAGTCTTGCTGCGAGCTCTTTGGCGGCCCTCTTGTTCGCGTTGTAGCGGAACTCGGTGTCTGGCGCCTCGTCCCACGCGTTATGGTAACCCGGCGGCTTCGTTGCCCACGGCTTCGCGGTGAAGGCGTCGAAGCAGTTGATCTGAAATGCCGGGACCCCATCTTCGCGAAAATTTTCGTATTGATCGTCGCCAAAGACGATGACGAGATCGGGGCGGAACGCATCGAGTTCCTTGCGCGCCCAGCGCATCGCATCAATGAGCTCGGCGCGATGCCGCTGGACATGTGCCCCGCCCTCGTCGTTGCCCCATTCGCGGCGCATCGGCTCGGGCCAGTGCTGTGGGTCACGGTAGTGCGGGGGCAACAGCGGGTCACTCATCATCCGCCGCAAGCGGGCGGCGGTGTCGCCTTGCGCCGACATCAGCGGCGGCGAATGCGTCATGCCGAGACCAAGAATTTCTGCCATATCCACCTCCCTTGCGTGCTTCCGCGCCGATAATGCTAAACTTCGCCGCCGGAAAATGCCCTGCCAATCGCACCCAGGCGCGTCGTGCGCGAGGCAACCGCGTGCACATCGCGAAAGCACCGCTGCAATTCGTTGCTCTCGAACAATGCCCGCGAACCGGGCAGGCGGCGCAGCCGCTCGGCCTCGGCTTGCCGCTCGAGGAGGTGCCCCCGCAACATTTCGGCGCGGTTCAAGAGTTCTGCCCCGGAAGGCGTCATCGCGTTCCCTTTCCGCGGCCTTCGCTCTGATGCGGCGCAGACAATAGCAACGGTTCCATTATCCCGATTTCCTTTAACTCGGTTTTAGCACAAAGAAAATGCTACAAGGGTTTCGCGACAACGAGATCCCGGTAGCGGCGCGCGTGGGTGACGCGGTGATGCATGAGTGAGGAAAAGGTTAGCCTGGAGGGGCTGGGCGCGCGGGTTTTAACGCTCACCGCGGAAGTACGCGACCTTCGGCATCGCCTCGACGGCTTGGAGCGCCGCATGACCGCACTCGAACATCGTTTCACCGCGCTCGAGGATCGGTTCAGTGCGATGGAGCACCGCATCAGCGCGATGGAAGAACGTTTCGGTGTCCAAGAAGAACGCTTGTCGGCGATGCTGGCGGTGATCGTCCGCGTTGCCGAGCGGATCGATGAAACGCCGAGAGCTCCTTCGCGATAAATTCGAGTGATCGGCAGCGATGCCGCGCACGACTCAGGCGGCGATGGCTTCAGCCTGCCGCAGGAAGCGGCGATTGGGGACGCTGCGCGGGCGGGACGCCGCGCGTTCATGGGCCAGCGCCAGCGCGATGTCGCGCTGACCGGCGCGCGCCGCAGCTTCGGCGAGCGTCCAGTTGACGACATCGCGCTGCGCCCAGCTGCCGCCGATCTGCCATAGATCGACGCGCACCGGCAGCAGCAGTTCGACCGCTTGCGTGTAAGCGCCGCGATGAAAGGCTGCGAGGCCCTCGACAATCGGAATGCCAACCGTGCGATAGAGGCCGGCGGCTTCGGCACTGCCCGCCGCCGTCTCTCGCATTGCCATGAGCCGCCGCTCGACCATTCTCTCCCGGCCCGACCGCAACTCGGCCATCGCCGCGTGAATATCGGCAAATACCAGGCATTTTGCGTCGGCATGGCCTTCCCACAATGAGGCGTGCTCTTGCCAGCGTTCGCCGACGTCAACGCCGAGCGTATCGAGACGCCACAATAGCGCGGTTGCATTGGTCAGGCTCAACGCCACCGGGCGTTGGGTCGCCCGGATCGGGCCGTCATAGAGCGCCAGAGCGTCTTCGTACTGCCCGAGCTCGAGGTGGAACAGCGCCCTGTGCCACCAGACATGGACCTGGTTCAGGTGACCGGGGGTCGCCCACAGCGCCTCGCGCGCCGTCATCCACCCCAGCCCATCTTCCGGCCGTCCGGTCATTTCCATGACATGCGCTACCGTGTGATGCGGCCAGAAGCTCAATGGTTCGAGTTCGGCGGCAGCGCGGGACTCGTCTTCGGCGCGGGTGTAGCCGCCGGCTTCTTCCAGCCCAAATGCGTGAAAGGCGAGCAGGGTGGCATAGCCTGGCCGGTCTTTCGACCACATCGGCAGGGCGCGCGCCGAACGATCCCGCACCCAATGAAAGCGTCCGAGAAACCCGTCGATCAGGGTCGCGGCCTGATGGGCCACAAGGTCAAACGGGTAATGGATCAAGTGCCGATCCAGCACCGCGACGGCGGCGGAACGCGCGCCTTCCGTCAAATAAGAGAGGGCAGTGCTGTGGGCTTGCTCGCGCTCGTTCAAATCAAGAGGCCGGACAGCTGCGACCAGAAGCTTTGCCTGGGTCAACAGGCCCGGGTCGTTGGCCAGCGCCAGCGCCCAAGCCTTTCCCAGATGCGCCATCGCGAATTGGGGGGCGGCCTGGCGTGCCTCTTCGAATAGCCCGACGGCGTCCCCGCAGACGAGGTTGAACGCCCGCACCCCCTGCTCGTAGACGGCGGTCGCAGCCTCCGTCGCCCCGGAGAGGGGATGTCCCTGGGCGTCCTTGATCATGGCCGGCTCCCTTGATCTGAGCGCCGGTTTTTTGGCAGACTCTGAATTGCGGCGCCCGGCGTATTATTGCCGGTTGGCGGCAGCGTGCAACCGGTGGTTCAGGGGAACCGCAAATGGCGGAATCGGAGAGGCCTGTGACAGGCTGAGCGCTGTTCTAAGCCGCCAAAACTTGGTCAGCGACGTCGTGTGTCCCGATGAGTGACCCCCCGAATTCAACCGCAAACGCCTCCGCCTCGCCGTCAATTTTGAACGATACGTGCACCCTCATCCCCGGATTGAGATAGAAATATGTAAAGGTTGATGGCTCGAAGCCACGCCCGTCGAGCCAGAGCCGCATGTCTTTTAATCGCTGCCCAAAATCGTCGTCGGAAATGCGTACTGCTGTCGTGAGCACAATGTCCTCCCGAAGTCGCTTGCGAAGCCGTAGCCTTTAACGGCCAACGGCTCGCTTCGGTTCCGAACAACGATGCCGGTTCTGGTTTTGACCGTCTCTGCGCCGCTGATTGTTCCGGTTGCCACCTTCGCAGCGGTGGCTCATCATAAACCACCCTGACCGGTCCGGAGGGATCGCGCGCCATGAGTCTCTCAACCCAGAGCCCCGCCCCAAACCTGCCGCCCGACAAGCAGCGCGAGATGCTGCGTCGGATGCTCACCATCCGGCGTTTTGAGGAACGCGCCTCGGACGACTATCTCGCTGGCAAGATCTACGGGGTCGTCCACTGCTACATCGGTGAGGAAGCGGTCGCCGTCGGTGTTTGCAGCGCGCTTGATCGCGGCGACCGGATCATCTCGACGCATCGCGGCCACGGCCACTGCATCGCCAAGGGTGCCGACCTGAACCGCATGATGGCCGAGCTCTATGGCCGCCAAACCGGTTACTGCAAGGGGAAGGGCGGGTCGATGCACATCGCCGATTTCGGCATCGGCATGCTCGGCGCCAACGGCATCGTCGCGGGCGGGATCGCAATCGTCACCGGCGCCGGCCTCGCGGCCAAGATGGAAGGCAAAGGCGGGGTCGCCGTCTCGTTCTTCGGGGATGGCGCGTCGAACGCAGGGCCCTTTCACGAGTGCCTCAACATCGCGGCGACCTGGAAATTGCCGATGCTCTATGTGTGTGAGAACAACATGTACGCGGCAAACACCGCGGCCGCTGCGACCCACGCGCTGGGCGATGTGGCGGCGCGCGCGGCGGGTTACGGCATTCCCGGGGTGGTCGTCGACGGCAACGACATCTTTGCGGTTTATCAGGCGGCCAACCGTGCGGTGGATCGCGCGAGATCGGGCGGCGGCCCGAGCCTGATCGAGTGCAAGACCTATCGCTGGCGCGCGCACACCGAGCGCCGGGGCATGGCTGATGTCCGCGACCCGTCGGAAATCGAAGCGTGGAAGGGGAGGGACCCGATCGCTCAGCTCGAGCGCCAGCTGAGAGAGCAGGGTTACCTCGACGATGCCGAGCTGCAGACGATGGAGCGCGACATCCTGGGTGCTCTGGAGGCCGCGGTCGCCTTTGCCGAGGCAAGCCCGTTTCCGTTGCCCCAGCAGGCGGCCGACGACGTGTTCGCGGCCTGATGCAGGAGGCGAGGCGATGCGAGAGCTGACATACAGCGAAGCCGCGGTCGAGGCCGTCGCCGAAGAGATGCGGCGCGACCCGAAAATCTTTTACATGTCGACCGACGCGATTGCACCGCTCGTGCGGGAGTTCGGTGCCGAGCGTGTTCGGGCCACGCCCATAACCGAAGCGGCGCTGACCGGGATGGCGATCGGCGCCGCCGGCTGCGGCTTCCGCCCGATCGTCGACTGGCGACAGGTGACGTTCTGCTTTGTCGCGATGGACCAGATCGTCAATCAGGCTGCAAAGATCCACTACATGTTCGGCGGCCAGGTGACGTTTCCGATTCTCTATCGCGCGTCCGTCGGCGGGGGCGGGCTGACCGCGGCGCAGCACTCGCAGTCGCCCTATTCGATGTTCATGAATGTCGCCGGTCTGAAGATGTTCCTGCCGTCAACGCCCTATGACATCAAGGGCCTCATAAAGACGGCGATCCGCGACAACAACCCGGTCATCTCGTTCGAGTCGGGCCGGCTGATGACGCGCAAGGGACCGGTGCCGGAGGAGGACTACACGGTCCCCTTGGGTAAGGCCGACATCAAACGCGAGGGCAGCGACGTGACCGTCGTGGCACTGGCCTGGCTCGTTCACGAGGCGCTCGCTGCTGCCGAGGAACTGGCCCGCGAGGGGATTTCGGTCGAGGTCGTCGATCCGCGCACGCTGGTTCCGCTCGATCGGGAGACGATCCGCGGCTCGGTGCAGAAAACCGGCCGCCTCGTCATCGCTGACGAAGCCGGACCAACGGCCGGCTTCTCGGCCGAGGTGGCTGCCATTGCGACCGAAGATCCGGCGACCTTCGCGCGGCTCAAAGCTCCGGTAAAGCGGGTGTGCGCCCTGCAGGTGCCGATCCCCTACAGTCCCGTTCTCGAAAACCATGTGTTCCCCGACCGGCAACGTATCATCGAGGGCATCCGCGAGGTCTTGCGCGGAGGGGCTGGGCAAGCATCCGCTGCATGAGGTGCAGTGCGTGCTTCGAGACGCGCCCCGGCTTCTCCGGGTCGCTCCTCAGCATGAGCGGGATATAGTTGATGACATTATGAAAAATGCCTCATCCTGAGGTGCCTCGCCCCTTCGAGACGCCGCCTGCGGCGGCTCCTCAGGACAGGGCGAGGCCTCGAAGGATGCACGGGATAGATCCAGCGCATCAGAATTTCTTGCTCCGCCGCCCGAGGCTGCCGCTTGACCTCAAGCGGGCGATCGCCTACATCGGCGGCTTTGCCGGGCCTGGCCAGATCGGGCGCCGGCGTTTGCGGTCGGTGTGATGAAGACTTTTTCCGCCAAACCTTCCAATATCGACAAGAAGTGGGTGCTGGTCGATGCCGATGGGCTGGTACTGGGGCGGCTTGCTTCGGTGTTGGCGCTGCGGCTGCGCGGCAAGCACAAGCCGTCCTATACGCCGCATATGGATTGCGGCGACAATATCGTCGTCATCAATGCCGAAAAAGTCGAATTGACCGGGAATAAGCGCGATGACGACATCTTCTATTGGCATACCGGCTATCCGGGGGGCATCAAAGGACGCAGCAAGGGGGCGATCCTCTCCGGCCGGCACCCCGAGCGGGTTATCGAAAAGGCCGTCGAACGCATGCTGCCCCGCGGACCGCTGGGACGCCGCATTATGAAAAATCTACGGGTCTTTGCCGGGTCCGATCACCCGCATCAGGCACAGCTGCCAACACCGCTCGATCTCAGGGCGATGAACCGCAAAAATGTAAGGGCTTGAATTTATGGCAGAGAGTGAACGGCCACCGGGCAATCCGCCATCCGGCCAGCGCCCCCAGACCTTCCAGGGTTTGGCGAGCCTGCGCCAAGCGATGCAGGCGGCACAACGGCCCGCGGCCCCGCCGACGTCTGCGCCGTTTCCCGCCGCGACGACCGAAATCCAGCCCAAGCTCGATGAATTCGGCCGGGCCTACGCTACCGGCAAGCGCAAGAATGCGGTCGCCCGGGTATGGATCAAACCCGGCACCGGGGCGATCAGGGTCAACGGTCGCGACAGCCCCACCTATTTCGCACGGCCGGTGCTGCGCATGATCATCAACCAGCCGTTTGTAACGACTGATCGGCTCGGCCAGTTCGATGTGATGTGCACGGTGGTGGGCGGCGGTTTGTCGGGGCAGGCCGGTGCCGTGCGCCACGGGATCAGCCGGGCGTTGACCTTTTACGAACCCGGCCTGCGCGCCGTATTGAAGACCCAAGGCTTTCTGACCCGCGACAGCCGCGTGGTCGAGCGCAAGAAATACGGCCGCCACAAAGCCCGCCGCCGGCCGCAATACTCAAAGCGCTGACCACCGCCGCCGCCCGCAATACCCAGCGCGCTGACCTCCGCCACCGCTGCTTTCCGGCATTTCCGCTGAAGCGGAGGGATGTTGACGTCCGCTTGTGCGGGACGAAATTGTGGCCTTCTCATCGCGCAATTGCCCCAATCGCATCGTATCCTTGTGGGCGTTGGGCGCGAGGCGGCGTGGTGCGGGGATGGTCTCAAACGAAGATGGCAGCCTGATCTCGACCTGATAAAACAGGATGATCAGGCGATGCACGCGGGCAGTGTCGGTGCCGGGCGGGAAGGGGAGCAGATGCAAGGGCAAGCGACGCTGTTTAAATGTCTGCTGGAGGGGGCGCCGGTCCCGGGCCGCTTCCCGGGGCCGGTTCATGCCCGCGGGAAATGGTTCACGATCGATATCCATTGCCATGTGAGGTGCGCTGCGGCGGCGCAGCTCGTCGACGGCAACGAGGCGGTTTCGCGCTGGTTTCTCGAAACCCAGGCGAGCCCGCAAAGCCGGGCGATCAACCGCGCCAATGGCGAGCGCACAAGCGAACAAGGCGTGTCGCCCGAAAGACGCATCGCAGACATGGACCGCATGGGGGTCGACATTCAGGCGATCTCGCCCGCACCCCGCCAGACCTATTACGGCGCCGACCCCGAGCTCGGGCTTGCGACGGCGCGGGCGGTCAACGATTTTATCGCGGAGATCTGCGCCCGCCATCCCGACCGCCTTGTCGGCCTCGGGACCGTGCCGTTGCAGGCGCCCGAACTCGCGGTCGCCGAGCTCGGCCGGCTGCACAAATCACTGGGCTTTCGCGGCATCGAGATCATGACCCATGTCGCCGGCGAGGACTTGTCGGCGGAACGGTTTCGCCGGATCTTCGCCCGCTGCGAGGAGCTGGGGTTCCTGGTGTTTATGCACCCCGACGGGTTTACCGAAGCGGGACGCTTTACCCAGCATTATTTCGCTAATGTGATCGGCAACCCGCTCGATTCGACAGTGGCCCTGCACCACCTGATCTTTGGCGGGGTGTTGCGTGATTATCCCAATCTGAAACTTGTCGTCGCGCATGGCGGCGGCTTTTTGCCGGCTTATTCGGGACGCATCGATCACGCCGCGTCGGCGCGGCCCGATTGCTGCGAACAAATCTCGCGGATGCCGACAACTTATCTAAAGCGGGTCTATTTTGATGCGCTGGTCTATACTCACCATCAGCTCGAATATCTGGTCGAGGAATATGGTGCCGATCACATCCTGATGGGCACCGATTATCCGGCCGATATGGGCGAGATCGATCCGATCGGCATGATCGAGGGCTGCCCCGGCCTCGACGATGCCGAGCGCAAGGCGATCTTCGGCGGTAACGCCGCGCGGCTTATGAACCTGGAGGTGCCGACAAGACAAAGCTAGAGCTGCTTTCGCCTCAGTCGAGGCGCCTCCCCTCGGTTGTCTTGGCCGGGCTCGGCCCGTGGGCCTTCAGCCCACGGACGTGATCCGTGGGCATCCACGCGAAGCCGCAGAGCCCGTGCCACTCTCTCGAGGATGCCCGGACCACCCCCGGGTTAAGAACCGACGGGCCATCTCCCCGGGTTACGCCAGCGACGGGCGATCGGTCGCATAACCCGGGGGCCGGGGGCGGGCAAGGCGTGGGGTTGGTCTGCCTGAATTCAGGTGGAAAATGCTCACAGTCACTCCGGCTCTTCATCGATCACACTCTCGTGCCAATGCCGCAGCAGGAAGCGCGAGATCGCATCGATTACGAGATAGATGACGACGCCGGTCGTCGACAGCAAAAACAAAGCCGCAAACAGCCGCGGGATCGCCAGCCGATACCCGGCTTCGAGGATGCGAAAGGCAAGCCCCGTCTCGGTGCCGCCAGTGCCGGCGACGAATTCGGCGACGACCGCGCCAATCAGCGCCAGACCACCCGAAATGCGCAGTCCGGCAAGAAAATACGGCAAC
>JAFAHP010000340.1 GCA_019237175.1 Alphaproteobacteria bacterium | reverse complement strand
GCCAGGGCCACCGCGCGGATGACGAAGTCGTTGACCGAGATCCGGTATGCATCCGATCGGCTGTTCAGCTCGCTGCGGATTTTGAGCAAGTTGTCGATCTCGCAATCGATCGTCAGATAGAAATGCGGGACCGTCTGCTTTGCTTCGCTGAGCCGCCGGGCGATGACCCGACGCATCGCGGTGAGCGGACGTTCGGTGTAGGGCGGGTTGCCGGCCAGCGCGATCACCCGATCTTTTGATAAGACAGGGGCCGGCGTCGGTCCAAGTGTCACTGCTGGCGGCGGCGGTGTTGTAATAGGTCGCGCGGTTGCCGGCGGAGGTATGGGCGTCGCCTCGCGTGCCGCCAATATCGCTGCTTCGACATCGAATTTGACGATCCGCCCCTGTGGGCCCGAACCGGTGATCAGAGAGAGATCGAGACCGGCCTGCTGCGCCATCCGTCTCGCGAGGGGGCTCGCGAAAATCCGCCGTTCGGGGCCGTTGCCACCCGCTTGCGGCGATGCGGACTTCTGTGAGGGAGCCGCATGCGCCATCGAGGCCGGCGGGGCCGCGGCCACGGGAGCCGCCGACAGGATCGTCGGTGCCGGGGAAGCAAACTCCGCCAGCGCCGAGCTATCCTCGCCTTCGCCGAGCAGCAGCGCTATCGGTTGGTTGACCTTGACCCCTTGGGTACCCTCGGGTACGAGAATCTTACCGACCCGACCGTCGTCGACCGATTCGACCTCCATCGTCGCCTTGTCGGTTTCAATTTCGGCGATAACGTCCCCCGAATGGACCTCGTCGCCCTCACGCTTTAGCCATTTGGCTAGGTTACCTTCAGTCATTGTCGGCGATAGCGCCGGCATCAGGATTTGGATTGGCATGCTGCTGACACCATTGAGCGGTAATTGCGCGGCGGCCAGGGGCCGCGGGCGCAATCTCGATCGCGCCGGGATGGTCGAGACAGGATTGCTAACTGGCCCCGCAATGACATAGGCGGGGACTAGCGGTAGGCGACCTCGCGGGCTGCGGCGACGATGTCGTCGACCTGGGGCACCGCTAGACGCTCGAGGTTGGCAGCGTAGGGCAACGGCACGTCCTTACTTGTGACGCGCCTGACTGGCGCGTCGAGCCAATCAAAGCATTCCTCCATGATCAGTGCGGCGATCTCAGCGCCGATACCAGCGAACGGCCAACCCTCCTCTAACGTAACGATGCGGTTAGTCCTCCGGACCGACGAAATGACAGTCTCGGTGTCAAATGGCCGCAAGCTGCGTAAGTCGATAACCTCGGCGGAAATCCCGACCTTTTCAAGCTCTTCGGCGGCCTGCAAAGCCAGTTTGACCATACGCGAAAAGGCCGTAATCGTTACGTGCCCGCCGCTGCGGGCTACGCGCGCTTTGCCGATTGGCACGAGAAATTCCGGATCGTCGGGCACGGCGAAATTCTCGCCGTAAACCAGCTCGTGCTCAAGAAATATGACCGGGTTCGGGTCGCGGATCGCCGATTTGAGCAATCCCTTATGGTCGGCGCCGGTGTAGGGCACCACTACCTTGAGCCCGGGGCAATGCGCGTACCAGCTGGCATAGCATTGCGAATGTTGCGCTGCTACACGGGCGGCAATCCCGTTTGGGCCGCGAAACACAATTGGGCAAGTCATCTGCCCACCTGACATATAATGCGTCTTCGATGCCGAATTGATGATCTGGTCGATCGCCTGCATTGCGAAATTAAAAGTCATGAATTCGACGATCGGCCTTAATCCGGCAAAACCAGCGCCGATGCCGAGCCCAGCAAATCCCTGCTCGGTGATCGGAGTATCAATGATTCGCCGAATGCCAAATTCCTGCAGGAGCCCCTGGCTAACCTTGTAGGCACCTTGATATTCGGCGACTTCCTCGCCGATCAGGAACACGCGATCGTCCCGGCGCATCTCCTCGGCGATTGCATCGCGCAGTGCTTCGCGCACCGTCATAATGCGGGTGGCGCCGGTATATTCGCGCTCGGCGGTCGGCGCGCTAGAGGTGAGGGTGGGTGCAGACGCCGGTGGCGCAGGTGGCGGCAGCCGCTCCCGACGTAATTCCTGAGCTGGGCCCCGTTTCTGCCCGTTACCTAACTGCGTAAATGGCGCACGGGGGGATGCCCCTTCGCCATCGCTGCTAATCACCGCGATTGGTGTGTTGACCGCCACATGGTCGGTGCCCTCCGGGACCACGATCCTGGCAAGGACGCCCTCGTCGATCGCCTCGATTTCCATTGTCGCTTTGTCGGTCTCGATTTCGGCGAGCACGTCACCCGACCGAACCGCGTCGCCTTCACTCTTCAGCCAACGTGCGATTTTGCCTTCAGTCATCGTCGGCGATAGCGCCGGCATCAGCACTTCCGTGGCCATGGCCTATCGCAATCTCCCGCCGTCCGGGCTGCCCGATCGCAGCCCGAGAGTACGGCTATCAGGCCGGTATTTGTGGCTTAATGTAATCGACCGCGGCTCAAGCGTCGACCAGCACATCCGTCCACAGCTCGGCAGGGTCGGGCTCCGGACTGTCCTGGGCAAATTGCGCCGCCTCGGCGACGCGTTTCCGCACCTCCGCGTCGATTTCCTTTAGCACCGCCTCGTCGGTGCCACCGTCTATCAAGCGACGGCGAGCCTGTTCGATCGGATCGTGCTCTGTGCGAACCCGATCGACCTCCTCGCGGGTCCGGTATTTGGCCGGATCGGACATCGAATGGCCGCGATAGCGGTAGGTCAGCATTTCGAGGATCAGCGGACCTTGACCAGAGCGCGTATGTTCGGCCGCCGCGAGCCCCGCCTCGTGCACCGCCAGGACATTCATGCCGTCAACTTGCTCGCCGGGTATGCCGTACGCCATCCCACGGTGAAAGAGATCGGTGCGCGCCGAAGCGCGATCAACCGACGTTCCCATGCCGTAGCGGTTGTTTTCGATTACATAGACGATCGGCAGCTTCCACAGCGCCGCCATATTGAAGCTTTCGTAGACCTGACCCTGATTGATCGCGCCGTCGCCGAGATATGTCGCGCATATCAGGCCGTTGTCCTGGTAGCGATGGGCGAAGGCAAGCCCAGTTCCAATTGGCACCTGCGCCCCGACGATCCCGTGGCCGCCAAAGAAGTTCTTTTCGCGGCTGAACATATGCATCGAGCCGCCCTTGCCACGCGAATAACCGGTGCGCCGCCCGGTCAATTCAGCCATCACCCCCTTCGGGTCCATGCCGCAAGCCAGCATGTGACCATGATCGCGATAGGAAGTGACGATGGTATCGCCGTCCTTCAGCACCGCCTGCATGCCGACGACGACCGCCTCCTGTCCGATATAGAGGTGACAAAAGCCGCCAATCAATCCCATGCCGTACATCTGCCCGGCGCGCTCCTCAAAGCGCCGAATCAATAACATATCTTGGTAAAACCCCGGCAGTTCCTTTGGCGAGGCTTCAAGCTCGGCGACGCCAACCGGCTTGCCTCTGCGTGTCGCGGCCATCGAGCCTCCTCCCGGCATCCGGCCAAGAAATCCCGTGTCGAAAATTGGCTGGAGGATGCCACAGATCACCGTCATTGCAACCGAGACCGAATCAAATCGTTTGGGACAACGTCGCCGCCGCGTGTGATGGGCGGCCCCGAAGGCAGCCGGGGCCTTTGGGTCAGTGCCCCGGTACCTCTCGCATGATTATGAGCTCGTTCGGCGCGACCAGGTTCAGGGTCGCGCGCACGCGCTCATCGAGCAGATCGGGATCAAGATGCTCGGGGGTAAGATCTGCGACCTTGCCGGCGAGCGCTTTGCGTTCGACCTGAAGAGCGGCAAGATGCTCTTGTTCGTTCAGAAGCTGTTGCGTCAAGCGCCGCCATGCCAGCAGACCGCGATCGCCGATGACAACGTTGTAGGCAAAATAACTGGTTAGCGATATGCCGATCGCGGGGCCGATCAATGCCCGCGTCAAACGCCGAATTGCGCGCGATAGATTCATCGCGTAATTCGACCACCAGCAGAAGCGGTGCGTCAACTAGCGCGTTAACCGCTAGCCCCGCCGCGCGAACGCCGATCTCCCGGCATAAACCGCAGACTGCCCTAGCTGCTCCTCGATTCGGATCAGCTGGTTGTATTTGGCGAGCCGGTCGGAGCGAGACAACGACCCGGTCTTGATCTGGCCGCAATTGGTGGCGACCGCGAGATCGGCGATCGTCGTATCCTCGGTTTCGCCGGAGCGGTGCGAGAATACCGTACCCCACCCGGCGCGCTGGGCGATCTCAACGGCCTGCAGCGTCTCGGACAGGGTGCCAATCTGGTTGACCTTGACCAACAGCGCATTGGCGGCGCCGCGCTCGATCCCCTGCCGCAGTCGCTGCGGGTTGGTCACAAAGACGTCGTCCCCGACGAGCTGGACCTTGCCGCCGAGCTCTCGGGTCAGGAGCGCCCAGCCGTCCCAATCGTCTTCGGCCATCCCATCCTCGATCGAAACGATTGGGTAGCGCGCGACAAGGTCTGTGTAGTACGCGACCATGCCGGCTGCATCGAGCACTTTGCCCTCGCCTTTCAGCTCGTACTTATGATTGCGGTGGAACTCGCTCGACGCCGGATCGAGGGCCAGCACGACATCTTCGCCCGGATGGTAACCTGCCCCCTCGATCGCTCGCGTAATAAAATCCAACGCTTGATCGGCGGAAGCAAGGTTTGGGGCAAATCCGCCCTCATCGCCCACATTTGTGCTGTAGCCGGCGTCAGCGAGTTTTTTGCGCAAGGCGTGAAAAATCTCGGACCCGGCGCGCACCGCCTCGGCGACCGAACCGGCGCCAACTGGCACAACCATGAACTCCTGAATGTCGATCGGATTGTCGGCATGGACCCCGCCGTTCAGGATGTTCATCATCGGCACCGGCAGGCTGCGGGCGAAGACACCCCCGACATAACGATAAAGTGGTTGGCGAAGATCAGCCGCGGCGGCCTTGGCGACCGCGAGGCTCGTGCCGAGGGTCGCGTTGGCACCGAGTCGCGCCTTGTTTGCGGTCCCGTCGAGAATTATCAGGGTGCGGTCGATCGCAAGCTGGTCAGCGGCGTCAAATCCCGATAAGGCGTCGAAGATTTCACCGTTAACCGTTTCGACCGCCAAGCGCACACCCCGCCCGCCATAACGAGCGCCGCCATCGCGCCTCTCGATCGCCTCGTGAGTGCCAGTGGACGCCCCGGACGGCACTGCAGCGCGGCCGAACGTTCCGCTCTCGAGCGTAACCTCGACCTCGACGGTCGGATTGCCGCGGCTATCGAGGATCTCACGGGCGTGAATATCAGCAATCGCGCTCATCAGCTTCCCCAATGTCAGGCCCGGCTCATTGCGCCGAGCTTGCAAGACGCACTCGTTGCCTGATTGAAATCGATCGTGACACCATATTGAGGTCGCGTACCGTCAGACGCCCATGGTCGGTACTATCTCATCTATCGTGCTAGCGGTAATCCCGATCGGGGTTCCGGATTTGGCGGTCAGCTCACACGCTATATCGATATCCTTGACCGCAAAATTTTCTGTATTTTCTATTATCAGGGTAACTATCATGACTGTACCAAAGCCCCCCCTTTCGCCAATTCATCTTGGAGATAATGATGTCTAGAGGGTAGCTTGTTGTGTTCTGTCTGGGTGTTGACCCCACTTCGGAGGACTGCCTAAGCAAACCAAGGGATTGCAAGAGAGCTATAAGGCCGACTAAGACTAAGCAAAGGATCGCAACAAGTTTGCAAGTCATGAACGCTCATGACGTAGCAGACAGCGCGGGCCGCAGCTTGGCGAGGCGGTCAAAGGCGACCAGTGTTTCGAGCAGCGCCGGCAAGGATGTGAGCGGCACCATCGTCTGGCCCTCGCACGGCGCCCTGTCGGGATCTTCATGGGTTTCGATAAACACTGCCGCGATACCCACGGCGACGGCGGCGCGCGCCAGCACTGGCGCGAATTTGCGCTCGCCACCTGATCGGTCGCCGAGCCCGCCCGGCCGTGCCACCGAATGCGTCGCGTCAAAAACGACCGGGTAGCCGGTCTGCGCCATAATCGGCAACGAACGCATGTCGACAACCAGCGTGTTGTAACCAAGGCTCGCGCCGCGCTCGCACAACAAGACGCGGTCATTGGCGGTCGAGGCGATCTTGGCGGCGGCGTGCTCCATGTCCCAGGGGGCCAGGAACTGGCCCTTTTTGATGTTGATCGGCTTGCCGGTAGCACCGGCGGCCAGCAGAAGATCGGTTTGGCGGCACAAAAACGCCGGGATCTGAAGCACATCAACGACTTCTGCGACCGCCGCGCATTGCTCGGGGGCATGGATGTCGGTCAACACCGGCAACCCGCTGGTTTCGCGCACTTCCGCGAGGATCGGCAGGCCGGCGCGGAGCCCGATGCCGCGCGCGCCGTGGAGCGAGGAGCGATTGGCCTTGTCGAACGAGGTCTTATAGATCAGCGGGATGTGGAGTTGTCGCGCAGTCTCCGCGAGAGCCGCGCTCATTTCCAGCGCATGCGCGCGAGATTCCAGCATGTTCGGCCCGGCCATAAACACGAGCGGCAAATCATTGCCGATCGTGACGTCGCCCACGGCAACGTGGCGCGGCTGTAGCCTCGCATGACTCGCCATTTTGCCCCGCTCCTCCAGCGGTCATCCCAGCGCAGGCCGGGACCCAATGTTCAGCCGTCTCCAAGGCCGATTGATGAGCTCCCGCTCCCTGGGACGGTGCACAGAATAAGGCTGCCATTATACTCGGTGAGAGCTCGACGCTGCATTCCAATTCGCCTTACACAAGACGTGACTGGTCGCGAGCGGCGCGCACGAAAGATGTGAACAGCGGGTGCGGTGCGAAAGGTCTTGATTTCAGTTCAGGATGGAATTGAACGCCGATAAACCAAGGATGATGGGGGATCTCGACGATCTCGGGCAATACCCCGTCCGGCGACATCCCGGAAAACCGCAATCCCGCCGCCTCGAGCCGATCCTTATAGCCGATGTTAACCTCGTAACGATGACGATGGCGTTCGCTGATGGCTTGTGTGCCGTAAATTTCGGCCACCCGGCTGCCTGGCGCCAACGCCGCGGGATAGGCGCCGAGTCGCATCGTGCCGCCGAGATCGTCGGTCCAATTTCGACGCTCGATAACATTGCCGCGCGTCCATTCTGTCAGCAGCCCTACCACCGGATGCCGGCACGGTCCGAATTCGCTCGATCCTGCGCCAGGCAGATCTGCAAGATCGCGCGCCGCCTCTATTATTGCCATGTGCATGCCAAAGCAGATGCCGAAATAGGGGACGCGCCGCTCTCGGGCAAAACGCGCCGCCTCGATCATGCCGCGCGTCCCGCGCACCCCAAACCCACCCGGCACCAGGATGCCGTGTACGCCGTCGAGCTTATGAAGCGCTCCGCTTTGGGTTTCGAATACCTCTGAATCGATCCAGTCCAGGTCGACCCCAACATTATTGGCGATGCCGCCATGAGTCATCGCTTCCGCCAGGGATTTGTAGCTGTCGGGCAGGTGCGTGTATTTACCGACAACGGCGATCGTGACGCGTCCCTCGGGCTTGTGGATCAGATCGACAATTTCACCCCAGCGGGAGAGATCGGGCTCGGGTGCCTCCAGCCGGAAATGGGCGCACACCTCGCGGTCAAGGCCTTCGGCATGATAGGCCGCGGGCACGCCGTAGATCGTGTCGATGTCGATTGCCGGGATTACCCGGTTCTCGCGTAAGTTGCAGAAAAGAGCGATCTTACGGCGGGCTGCCGCCGGAATCGGCCGATCGCAGCGACACAGCAGGATGTCCGGCTGAATCCCTAAAGCCAGCAATTCCTTGGTGGAGTGCTGCGTAGGTTTGGTCTTCAACTCACCAGCAGATGGGATGAACGGTACCAGGGTCAGGTGGATGAACATCACCCGGTCGCGGCCTAGTTCGTAACCGAACTGGCGAATCGCCTCAAGGAACGGCAAACTCTCGATGTCACCGACGGTGCCGCCGATCTCGCATAGCACGAAATCTTCGCCGTCGAGATCGGCCTGGATGAATTCTTTGATTGCGTCGGTGACGTGCGGGATGACCTGAACGGTAGCGCCGAGATATTCGCCGCGTCGTTCACGGCTGATCACGGTCGAATAAATGCGACCGGTGGTAACCGAATCGCTGCGTCGCGACGGCACGCCGACATAACGCTCGTAATGGCCGAGATCAAGGTCGGTTTCGGCGCCATCGTCGGTGACATAGACCTCGCCATGTTGGTAGGGGCTCATCGTGCCCGGGTCGACATTGAGATAAGGGTCGAGCTTGCGCAATCTTACGCGGAACCCGCGCGCCTGCAGCAGCGCGCCCAGCGCCGCGGCCGAGAGGCCCTTACCGAGGGAAGAAACCACGCCGCCGGTAATAAAGATAAACCGCGTCATGGAATCCCTTCATACATCATCCCGACTTGCCCGCATATGGCAAAGAACGGGGTTCACCTGCCACACATGGATCACGGGCTGTTGCGTTCACGGAACGTGGCGGGCGAAGACGGCCCATTCTATGCACTAATGAGCGAGCGGGACCTTCGGCATCATCGGCGTGGGCGCTGCGGGCTTCGCTGGGCTTGGAGCTGGGGCCGGCACCGACGGGGTGGCGGGCGAGCGCGGAACTACCGGCCGCGCAGGGGCCGCTGGCGCCCCCTGGTCAATGATCGAAGCCGGGCTACGCACGCGATTATGCATCACCACCAACAGTACGCTCGTTGTCATAAACGCCGCCGCCAGGATAGCGGTCGCTCGCGTCAACAGGTTCGCGGTCGAACGACCGGTCATAAACCCCGCCATGCCACCACCGCCGATACCGAGCGCGCCGCCTTCGCTCTTTTGCAACAACACGACGCCGATCAAGGCGAACGCCACCATGATATGAATGACGAGCAAGATGAGAATCATCGCAAATATGTAGCCGCTCCTTAGCACGCTGACTAGCGTTCCCTAAACCGGGTCAGCCGCAGCTACGGGCGATGGCCCAGAAAGATTCCGCGTCGAGGCTGGCGCCGCCGACCAGAGCACCGTCCACATCGGTAACACGGAGGATCGCAGCGGCGTTGGTTGGATTGACCGAACCGCCATAGAGAATGCGCGTCTCTGATGGGAGGTGGCGGCGGATGGCGGCATGCATCGCGGCGATGTCGTCAGGGCTTGGGGTGAGGCCGGTGCCGATCGCCCATATCGGCTCGTAGGCGATGACCAGCGCACCATCGCACCTTTCCGGAAGCGAGGCCCTGAGTTGTGCCGTCACGACTGCGTTCGCCTCTCCGGCTCGGTGCTGGGCCAAGGTTTCACCAACGCAGACAACTGGCACCAACCCGGCGCGAAATGCGGCGCCGACCTTTTCGTAAATCAGCGCGTCGGCCTCGCCATGGCCTTGGCGGCGCTCGGAATGCCCGACGATCACGAAGCGGCAACCGGCATCGGCGAGCATCTCAGCGCTGATGTCGCCGGTGAAGGGACCGTTTGGTGCCGGATGACAGTCCTGTCCGCCCAAAGCTATGCCGCTGTCCACGAGTGCGTCGTGCACCACCCTCAGTAAGGTTGCCGGCGGGCAGACCAGCAGATCGCATGCGCCCGCTTCAGGGCCAGCCGCTGACCTAGTCCGCTGCGCCAGCTCGCGCGCCAGCGCCAGCCCATCGGCATACAGCCCGTTCATCTTCCAATTACCTGCGACGAGCTTTTTTCGGCCAATCATCGGTGTTTACCCCTGCCTCACTACATTCGGCCTGGCGGGGTGATTGCGTGCCCGCCGATCCCTTCCTATCATTCACACAGTTACGATCACACCGGTATCGGGAGCTGGTCAATCTTCCGCTGCCGCCAGCGACAAGCCGTGTGCCGCCATGCTGCAAGTGATTCGCTCCAAGGCTGGGTCCTTCGTCGTTAAAGGATTGTTCGGTGTTTTGATCCTAACTTTTGGGGTTTGGGGCATTGGCGACATTTTTCGCAACCGTCCGACCGACACGACCGTAGCAAGTGTCGGCAGTCATAGCCTCGACGCGACGGCGCTGCAAACCGCGTTGCAGCCGGCGCTCGAGCGTCTAAGTCAGAACCTCGGGACGCAGGTCGATCTGCGTCAGGCCAAGCAGATGGGTGTTGTCCGAGAAATATTGGGGCAGCTCATCGACAACAGTCTCCTCGATCAGGAGGCTCAGCGCATGCAGCTCGACATTTCTGACAGCGTGGTTCGCGACACTATCACCCAGGACCCAATGTTTCGCGGTGCCGGCGGCGCGTTTGACCGCAACGCGTTGACCGCGTTGCTGGCGGCGAACCATATGACAGAGGCGCAGTATGTCGAACGGGTTCGCAAAGACATTGCGCGTGGCGCCATACTGATGGCAGTCACAGCAGGTGCTTCGGCACCGCAGACAATCGTCGACCGACTCTACCAATACCGTAACGAAAAGCGCATAGCCGACATCGTGACATTGCCGGTTTCGGGCGCCGGCGATGTCGGGCAGCCAAGCGAAGCGCAGCTGAGCAAATTCTACGACGCACACCAGGATCTGTTTCGCGCCCCGGAATATCGAAGCTTTACGCTGGCAAGTCTGACTCCGTCGGATCTCGTGTCGAATATCGAGGTTCCCCAAGAGAAGCTGAAGAGCGCCTATGATCAGCGCCAGGATGAGTTTGTTCTACCGGAGCGCCGAGAGGTGCAGCAGATCCTGGTGCCTTCGCAAGAGAAAGCTAAAGCGGTCGAAGCAGCGCTAGCTGAAGGTAAGGATTGGGCCGAAGTCGCCCGCAGGATCACAGGCCAGGACCCGCAGACGATGGATCTCGGCGTCTTGAAGCGCGAAGAATTGCCGCAACAATTGGCTGACGTTGCTTTCAGCTTGGCACTCGACAAGCCAAGCCGGCCAATCGCATCGGCGCTCGGCTGGCACATCTTGCGAGTAGTAAAGATCATCCCGCCGACAACCCAGAGCTTCGCCGAGGTTAAGGCGAAGCTGAAGACCGATTTGGCGCATAGCGAAGCGGTCGATCGTCTTTATAGAGTCGCCAACAACGTTGACGACGCCCTGGCCGGTGGTGCGACAATCGAGGAGGCGGCCGCGAAATTTGGATTGAGAAAAACCGTGGCCAGTTCGATCGATGACAAGGATCAAGGACGCGACGGAAAAAATGCGGAATTGCCCGTGGCGTCGGCTGAGGTGCTTAAACTCGCCTTCAACACTGACGAAGGTCGTAGCAGCCGGGTTACACAAACCCCCGATGGCGCGATCCTTGTGCTGCGTGTCGACAAGATCCTGCCGCCTTCGGTCAGACCGCTCATCGAGGTCAAGGACAGCGCGATAGCGGCATGGCAAACCCAAAAACGAAAGACCGTCGTGGCAAAGGAAGCTGACATCTTGGCTGGCGACGTCAAGCCAGGGATCCGGCTTTCCGCAGTTGCCGCCGCCAAAGGGCTGAGAGCGACATCTTCAGCGCCGTTCCAACGGCAACCGGACAAGGCTGCGGGCGTGTCGGCAATGCTCGTCGGTAAATTGTTTGCGACCAAGCCCGGTGGAGTCGTCACCGCATCCGACGAGAACGGCTCGCTTGTCGCGGAGCTAACCAGGGTTGAAGTGCCGCAAACCGCGGCCAGCGGCGTCACCGCCGCTCTGTCGCGCGAGGTCACTGCCGGTATCCGGGCCGATCTCGGCGACGAGCTTACACAAACCTTGCGCGCCCGCTTTCCGGTTGAGATCCACGGCGAAACCTTGGACCGGCTGTTCTGATCGACTTCTCACCCATCCGCGAAGAGCTTCGAAGAAGCTGCGGTCAGCCCCGAAAGTATCGATGCAATGATCGGGATACCGACTGCCGGCGCCGAGGTCATAACCGATTCAGGGTGGAATTGCACTGCGGCGATAGGCAATTCGGTGTGCTCGATCGCCATGACAACGCCGTCGGCAGTCTCGGCGGTCACCTCCAACGACGCCGGCAATGCCCCACGGCGGGCGTAGAGGGAATGATACCGTCCCACCGTAAACTCCTTCGGCAAATCGCGCAGCAATCTACCGCCGAGCAACCGCACATTCGACGGTTTGCCGTGGCAGGGTGTAGGCAGCACATCGAGCGCGCCGCCGAAGTACTCGACGATCCCCTGTAGGCCGAGGCACACGCCAAAGACCGGCAGCGAGCGGGCTATCAGCAGATCGAGGGTCTCATTCATTCCAAAATCATCAGGCCGTCCGGGCCCCGGTGACAGCACAACGAGGTCGTATGTGGCACTCCGGCGCAATTCGCCGCGTGCCAGCTCCGGCCGCATGGTCGTGACCGCCGCGCCGATCGTGCGGATGTAATTGGCGAGTGTATGAACGAACGAGTCCTCATGGTCGATCAGCAGCACCGTGCGGCTCCGTCCGCCGGCACTTGTCGGCCCGGCCGCGGCGGCGACGCGTGCCGGTGCCTTGCCGCGCATCGCGCTGAACATCGCCGAGGCTTTGAGGCGGCACTCCTCCTCCTCCAACTGCGGATCGCTCTCATACAGCAGCGTCGCGCCGGCGCGCACTTCGCCGATGCCATCCTTCATGCGGATCGTGCGCAAGGTCAGCCCGGTGTTCATGTTGCCGTCAAAGGTGATCCTGCCAATGGCGCCGCCATACCACCGTCTCGAGGACCGCTCATGCTCCTCAATAAATCGGATCGCCCATAATTTTGGGGCACCCGTCACGGTGACTGCCCAGGCGTGGCTCAAAAAACCGTCAAGCGCGTCGAATTGGTCGCGTAATTCGCCCTCTACGTGATCAACGGTATGGATCAGTCGTGAATAGAGCTCGATCTGCCGGCGGCCGATTACCCGTACCGTCCCCGGTACAGCGATCCGCGACTTGTCGTTGCGATCAACGTCGGTACACATCGTCAGCTCGCTCTCATCCTTTTTCGAATTGAGTAACTCGCGGATGCGTTCGGCGTCTTCTATCGGGTCGCCGCCGCGCGAAATCGTGCCGCTGATCGGGCAGGTCTCGATCCGCCGTCCTTCGACGCGCACAAACATTTCCGGCGAGGCCGACACCAAAAACTCGCCCTCGCCAAGGTTGATCAGAGCGCCGTAGGGTGCGGGATTTGCTTGGCGCAGCCGCTGAAAAACGACGCTGGGGCGGTCTGGGCAAAGATCCGCGAAGAGCTGACCCGGGACGACCTCGAAAAGATCGCCGCGGACGAACGCTTCTTTGGCACGTTCGACGAGCGCGGCGTATTCGCCCGGGGCGTGGTCACTTTCGGCCGGAGCAATCGCGGGCGCCAAACCAGGGCGATAGGATGCGGTCGCCGTCGCCCGCGGCAATCCCACCGTTGACATGCCGCCAAACTCGAACTCGTAACGGTAAACCGCCGCGATTTGGCGCATATGATCGACGACCAGGAGCTCGTCGGGCAGGTAGAGTACCAGATCGCGCTGATCTGTGGGTCTGGGGAGCCGGAATGTGATTGGTTCGAATTGAAACACGAGATCGTAGCCGAAGGCACCGTAAAACCCAAGATGCTGGTCCTCGCTGGCGTGGAACAAATCGATCAAAGCACGTAGCAGCGAAAACACCGAGGGCTGACGGCTACGCAGT
>JAFAHP010000094.1 GCA_019237175.1 Alphaproteobacteria bacterium | reverse complement strand
GGGAAACCGCCGTGGTACGCGATCCGTATGCCCGGTGGTGTGAGAGGGGGGAACCGTGAGGAACCCCCCTACTCGATGGGACCGAGACCGGCGCGCCGGCCCTGGACCCCCGCTGCCGCGGGGGTGACGACAAGTGGTTGGCGATGTTGCGCTCATTTTCGGTCAGACACTTACATTTTTTGATCAGTCAAAACAAACGCTCCGCGGTCAATTGTTACCGCAGACTGGGTGCCGAAGCGGGCTTATTACGACATCTTAAAAGAAGGATTGAACAGCTCGGCCGGTCGGCAACTCAGGCCGTCACCACGGCGCTTCCCGCGTGTCCAGGGATGGCCGGGACGAGCCGGTCACGACAAGTGAGGACAAGCGCTTCGACCAGGGCGGAAGGTGATGTAGCCTCGGCTGATTAATTTTGTAGGGAGGAACAGATGAGCGTGTTGGCGGATTACCAGAACCGATACAAGAGCGCACGGCTGGAACGGCGCGACGGCATCCTTCAGGTCACGCTGCACACCGACGGGCAGTCGCTGCGCTGGGGGTTTCTGCCGCATGGCGAACTTCCGGCGCTGTTTCACGACATCGGCGCGGACCGCGACAACCGGGTCGTCATCCTGACCGGCACCGGGGCGGAGTTTTCGGGTCCACGCGCGACGCCCGGGACCTCGTCCTTTCCGTCACGCCCGTCGATCGAGCGCATCGACCGCATCCATTGGGAAGGGCGGCACCTGCTGATGAACTTGCTCAATATCGAAGTTCCGGTGATCAGCGCGATCAACGGCCCGGCTTGGAGACACTCCGAGATCCCGCTGTTGTGCGATATCGTGCTCGCCGCCGACACCGCACAGTTCCAGGATTCGGCGCATTTCAACTCGGAGGTGGTGCCGGGCGACGGCATGCATATCGTTTACCCGTTGTTGCTGGGGATCAACCGCGGCCGCTATTTTCTGATGACCGGCCAGACGCTCGACGCTGCCGAGGCGCAGCGGCTGGGGCTCGTTGCCGAAGTCCTGGCCCCCGACAGGGTACTGGCGCGCGCCTGGGAGCTGGCTGCAGACCTGACGAAAAGGCCGATCCTGCTGTTGCGTTATACCCGCCTCTTGTTCACCGAATATCTGCGGCGGCAGATGCACGATCTGCTCGGCTATGGTCTGGCGATGGAAAGTCTCGCCTTGTTCGAAAAGCCCGAAGCGCCGCCGACCGCCAGCGGTTTGTAGTACGCGATCGAGGTTTGCCGCGGCAAAGCTGCATCCGCCTGCATGCACCGCAACATTCATTTACCGAATGTATCCTCGATCAACAGGCGGACATATTCGATTACCTAATATAACAAGATTTTACCATCGGTTTAGTGGAAGGACATCAAGAGGTTACACTGATGATCTATATCGAGTTCATCCGGCGGCTGCGAAGCGACCCGCGGCCGCAGCAAAATAGGGTGGACTTGAATGGACGATTTCGCCGGTCTTGTCGAAAACGAAATCCCGCGTCTGCGGCGCTACGCGCGAGCTTTGACACGGGACGCCGCGCGGGCCGATGACCTGGTGCAAAGCTGCCTCGTCCGTGCCGTCGCCAAGCAGCATTTGTGGCAGCCCGGCACCGATCTGCGAGCTTGGCTTTTCACGATCCTGCACAATCAGCATGTCAACGACGTGCGCCGCGGTATACGCGAAGGAGCGGCGATCCCGGTCGAGGAGGTAGCGTCAGCACTGACCGTCGAAGCCAGCGCTGGGGCGTCGCTGCAATTACGCGACCTCGAGCGCGCGTTGACGCGGTTGCCCGAGGAACAGCGTCAAGTGATCCTGCTCGTCGGGCTCGAAGGCATGCGCTACGAGGAAGTCGCGACGATCCTGGGCATTCCGATCGGCACGGTACGATCGCGGCTGTCGCGCGGCCGTGAAACGTTGCGGGTGCTGATGGACATGGACGGCGCGCGGGCCCGGGCGGCGGCAAGGGCGGCTTAGTCAGGCATCTTTCGGCGACGCGCCGCACCGCCGGTTGCGAAATCGCCTGCGAGCCTCTAAATACCACGCCGCCGAGCGGCGGGGCGTGGCTCAGCCTGGTAGAGCGCCTGCTTTGGGAGCAGGATGTCGGAGGTTCGAATCCTCTCGCCCCGACCATCGTGGCGTTGTGTCGTCTAGCTCAACTGAAGTTCTGTACCTCGGGGGTGTGGCGATGGTGCAGGCGCGGATCTACCGGCCGGCAAAGACGGCAATGCAGTCGGGGCGCCGGGGGACCCGCAAATGGGTGCTCGAATACGAACCGGCGGCGAGCCGCTCGCCGGATCCGCTGATGGGGTGGACAAGTGCGGCGGACACCTTGAACGAAGTGCACCTCTTGTTCGCTACGCTCGGCGAGGCAACGGCCTTTGCCGAACGCCAGGGGCTCAGCTACACGATCATCCAACCGCACACGTTCAGCGAAAAGCCAAAGAGCTATGCCGATAATTTCCGCTATGATCGCGTGCGCGAGTAATCGTTGCGCGGCGACGCATCCGACCCCGTAGCTCAGCTGGATAGAGCACTCGCCTTCTAAGCGAGTGGTCGCAGGTTCGAATCCTGCCGGGGTCGCCAATTATTACAATGCGTTATATAGTGGAGAAAGGGCCCGACAGGCCCGATATCGCTTCTGGGTAACGTTTTGGGTAACACCCGGATCCATCAACCGGAGGCATTGATGCGCGAGCCAAACGCCTTGATCAGCACCGACTCGCTGGCGCGCGAGTTGGGCGGCAGCAATCTGCGGGTCTTCGACTGCACCACGTATCTGGAGCCTCCGCCGCCCGGGAGCGACGATCCCTATATCGCGGTGCCCGGGCGCGAGACCTTCGAGGCGGCCCACATCCCCGGCGCCGATTTCCTCGACCTTCAGGGGGAATTCTCCGACAATACCACCCGGCTTCGCTTCATGATGCCGCCGACCACACAGCTGGAGGTTGCATTCGGCCGCCGCGGCGTTGGCGACGGTGCTCGCATCGTGCTCTACAGCATCGGCACGATGATGTGGGCCACGCGCTTCTGGTGGATGCTGAAGGCGCTGGGCTTCGACGGGGCCGCGGTGCTCGACGGGGGCTTCGACAAATGGCAATCCGAGGGGCGTCCCGTCGAAAGCGGCCCGGCCAAGGGCTATCCTCCGGCGGTCTTTACCGCCAGGCCGCGATCCGGCCGGTGTGTCGGCAAGGAGGTGGTGCTCGCCGCCACCGGGGATCCGAAGGTTGCGATTGTCAACGCACTTGGCCCTCAGTTTCACCAGGGATTGGAGCCCAGCCGCTACGGGAGGCCGGGGCGCATACCGAGGAGCGTGAATGTGCCGGCGGCTACTCTGGTTGATCCGCAGAGCAAGACCTTCACCACGCTCGATGACGCCGCGGCCAAGTTTGCCGC
>JAFAHP010000035.1 GCA_019237175.1 Alphaproteobacteria bacterium | reverse complement strand
CGGGTCGGCGGCTTGGGATGTCGCAGCAAACGCCAGGAACATCAACGATCCGGCGAGACCGAAGAGTGGCAGAGAGCGCATCGCAGACCTCGAGACGCATGGCGATACTCAAGGTTAACACGACTTGCCGTTTCCGCGCAATGGGGTGCCAACATCCGCGTATAAGTTTCCCGACTCGGCTCGGAAAGCGGCTATCGGCCTCAGACCGGCGACAGCAGGGACCGCGCCCTGTCAGTTGAAGTTTGGCGGGATCGTGACGATCAAACCGGCCGCGGCGATCGCGACGCCATAGGGTACCGGAACCGGGTCGGCGCCGCGCGCAGGATCCCGGGAGGGATCCTGGAGGCTCGGCCGGGCTGCGGCGACGAGTGCTCCGACCGGCGTCAGGAGAAAGAGGCACAACATCCCCCCAAGGAGGGCGGTCCAGACAAGCAGCGGCAGGGTCGCGGCAGGACCGGCCCATAGGGTCGCGGCGGCAAGCAGCTTGACATCACCGCCGCCGATCAGGCCACAGGAGAATAGCAGCGCGCCGACAAGAAAAACGGCAGCCGCGCAAAGCGCAGCGAAGCCGGCCGCCCCGAGGGTGATCATCGGCGCGGTCGCGACATGGAACGGCCAGAGAACGCACAGGCCGAGGATCAATCCGTTCGGGATGATCAACCTGCGGAAATCCTCAATCGCGGAGGTCGCCATCAGGCCAGCGAACCCGGCGAGGGGAATAAGGTGCAGCGCAACGGGCACGGTCATCGCCGCTGCAGCCTGTCACACACCCGTTAAGGAGCAGATAATCGCCCGCCGCCCCAATGATATTTGTGGCTAACGCGTGCGGGCCGGTCGGTGATGTTTACGATAGAATCGGACACAGAAGTCTTAACTACGAATTTAGTCAAATTAAACATAAATATTCTGGAACACTTCGCCTTTCCGAGAGAGATTAAAACCAACACGGGTGGTTTTTATCGAATACTCCCCGAAAACGATCGGGGGCCTGCCGGAAAGGATCGGGATCATGGGTGAGGACGAGTACGAGGCCTTGGTCGCCGCGTTCATCCGCACGAAGGGTGTTACGCGCTGTCCGACCGCTTGCGCTTTGCCGACCCAGGGCACCATCGCCGCGGATGACCGCGCCGCGCTCGCGGACTATGCGAGCACCCGGGCCCGATCACGACGACTGCGCCAAGCGGCGCGCGAACGATCGTTCTGGGCAGCACGGCCGCCGGCCGATTAGACTGTCGCATGGTGACATATCCGAGTACGTTCCATGGGTGAGTTGCCGCCTGCCAACACCAAGCGATGGGTGGTCCGCCGCAAGGCCGCGGTGGTCGCCGCCGTGCAAGGCGGCAAGATCACCCTCGAGGAAGCCTGCCGCCGCTATCAGCTGACCGAGGAGGAATTCCGCGCCTGGCAGCGCGCCTATGACACCCATGGCCTGCCCGGCTTGCGCGCTACCCGGCTGCAGCAATACCGTGACCCGCCATCCTCTCGTCCGCGGCGGCCGCGCCGCTGATCTCTCTTCGGCCGATTTATTTCTCTTTTCGGCCGATTTAATTCCCTGCTCGGCGGATTTATTTCCCTGTTCGGCCGTTTAGGGAATCTGCCCTGCAGTTTGGCGCAATATCAATGGCTTGGCGGCGCCGATTTCGCCCGTAAACGGCGCAAAAGAGATGCTTTCCCGGTATTTTCCCGATGACCAGGGAAACGACCGCGAGCCGCGGCCGGGCGGGCATCAGCCGCGCTTTTCAGCCCTCCCGTCTCGCGCGGTTAACCGGACGCTAATCCTCTACGGCCCACAATCGCTGAGCACCCCATCTTCACCGCGCTCGGAACGGGCGCCGCCAGGGAGACAGCGTGGGCATCATAAGAATCGGACTCTGTGGTCACGGCTATTGGGGTGAAAACCTCTTGCGGACCCTTTCGAGCGATCCGCAGTTTGATGTCGTGGCGGTGTCTGACATCCGGCAAAGCGCGCGGGAAAAGGTTCACCGTGCGAGAGCGACGATCCGGGTGTACGAGGATGCAACCGAGCTCATCGACGACCCGCAAGTAGAGGCCGTGGCGATAGCCACCCCCGCCGCCACCCATTTCTCTCTCGCGCGCCTGGCTCTCCTCCGCGACAAGCATGTCCTGGTCGAAAAGCCGATGTGCGCCAGCCTGGCGGAGGCCCAGGAGCTGGTGGCGCTGGCCGAAGAGTACGGCACGACATTGATGGTCGACCATACATACCTGTTCCACGGCGCCGTGCAGAAGCTCAGACAGTTGCGTCGGAAGGACGCGCTCGGCGCCGTCTCCTATTACGATTCTCTCAGGGTCAACCTCGGACTATTTCAGCCGGACCTCAACGTCCTGTGGGACCTGGGCCCCCACGACTTTTCGATCATGGATTACCTCATCGACGAGGATCCGCTTCATGTCGAAGCCACGGGTTATTGCCACGTAAATCCTCAGCTACCCGACATCGTTTACGTGACCGTGCATTTCGCTTCGCGCACCATCGCCCATTTCAATCTCAGCTGGATGTCGCCGGTCAAGGTCCGCCGGATCGCTATCGGCGGCAGTAAACGAATGGTCGTCTGGGACGATCTGAACCGCGAGGAAAAGCTCAAGATCTACGACAGCGGGAT
>JAFAHP010000451.1 GCA_019237175.1 Alphaproteobacteria bacterium | reverse complement strand
TTGACCAAGATCCTGACCCATCCCAACGCCGTAATCGGGCTCGGCGACGGCGGCGCGCATGTCCAGTTCCACGGCGGCTACGGCTATCTGACCAAGCTCCTCGGCGAATGGGTACGCGAAAAGCAGGTGATGAGCTTGGAGCAGGCGGTGCGCCGGCTGACCTTTGATTCAGCTTCGGTCTTTGGAATTTATGACCGCGGGCTGTTGCGCCCCGGTATGGCCGCCGATGTCGTGGTCTTCGACCCGGCGACCGTCAAGTGCGGCCATGAAGTCGTCGTCCGCGACTTGCCCACGGGCGCTTGGCGGATCCGCGAACCGGCCGAAGGGATCTTCGCGACGGTGGTCAATGGCGAGGTGCTGTACAGCGAGGGCCGGCATACGGGGGCACTACCGGGCCGCGTGCTGCGCAACACCTACTGGTATGCTCACCACGAGTAATCCGCACCCCCCGCGCGCCGCAAGCACACCCTCTCCCCTTTTGTGGACCTTTCGTGGGGAGAGGGCACCATGAACTGGCTATCGGCAAGCGTGCTCGCGCCACGCTCGTGGCCGCCGTTCCGGTAAGCTTGGGGTGCTATCCATGGCAAAGGCGCAACGGCGGCAAGGGTTTTGGGATCGGGTGCACCCACGGCCGGTGGGCACTTATCCGCCTCAACGAGCTTTTTCGTAGGCGAGAAAATAATTGATGCCCAACCCGGCACCGAGCAGAACCACGGCGTCGCCGCTGACGATCGGCATCGAAAAACTGGTGATCGCAAAAAAGACGCCGAGGCTGCCGAGCACGACGCACATTGCCCACAAGGCCACTCTCAACAGATCGAATGTGGGCATCGCTGATATCCTCATTGGCGCTGACGAGGATATATTAACGGATCGTGAACGGCACTCGCAATTTGTTACAATTTTATCGAAAAGCCCTCGCTGCGCGCGTTTGTCGCCGGCGTGGCGCCTGAGCGTGCGCAGTCGCGCGGTGCGGTCGAACGCCCATCAGCGCCGCGGTGCCATCCGGATCGGATTGAAAAGCCGAGCATTCGCGATCGGCAGCCCGATCCCATGCCCGACTTATGTGAAATCGCCGCTGTTACGGGCGCTGGACCAGCTCGATGCGATAGCCGTCGGGGTCTTCGATAAACGCGATGACCGAGCCGCCATGCGCCATCGGGCCCGCCGGACGCGGGATCTTGACGCCTTGCGCACCAAGCCGCTCGCACGCTTTGTAGACATCGGGCACGCCGAGCGCCAGATGGCCGAACGCGCTGCCCAAGGAATAGGCCTCGGCTTGCTCCCAATTATGGGTCAGCTCCAGGACAGTGTTGTCGGCTTCGTCGCCATAGCCGACAAAGGCGAGCGTGAACTTGCCGGAGGGGTAGTCGCGCTTGCGCAACAACTTCATACCTAAGAGCCGGGTATAGAAATCGAGTGATTTGTCGAGATCGCGCACCCGGATCATCGTGTGCAGATAGCGATACTTTTCGGTCTCGGCCGCGGGCTTTACGGCTTCGGTCATCTCGGTCGTCGCCATCGTAAAATCCTCCGTGCGAGTGACAGCGGGGACGCCGGCGGTGCAGTTCCGCTGAATCGGCGCGCCGCGACGATCGCGAGGACCTGGTCGGCGGCCCGCAGGCTCGGCGACCGGCCGCCTGCCCCGAGGCGGCGCAACGCTTCATCATACCCCGCAAGATGGGCGGTGCGAACCTGTTCGTCGAGGACGAGCCGCGCCGCTTCCACAGCAAGCCGCTCGGGGATGCACTCGCCGCGGAGCAGCTCGCAAACCACCGGCCGATCGAGCAGCAGATTAATGAGATTGATCTGCCGGACCTTGACCACCCGGTCGAGCAACGCCTCAGTCAGGGGGTTGAGCCGATAGCACACGACCATCGGCAGCCGCGCCATCGCCAATTCCAATGCGACCGATCCCGAGGCTGCGAGGGCGGCGCGGGTTGCGGCGAAGGCATCGTATTTCGCCTGCTGGTCATGCACCACGATCGGTGCTCCCGGCCAGCCGCGCACCGCCTCGCCGACGGTCGTGGCGACAGTCCCAACCGTCGGCACAACGACGCGAAACGGTCCGATCGCCCGTTCGAGGTGTTGGAGGGCGCCGCCCATAATCGGCAACAGTCGCCGCACTTCCGCGCTGCGGCTTCCCGGCAGCACCGCGATCAGCGTCTCGTCGGCGCCGAGCCCATGGGTTGTGCGAAAACGAACGCTATCGCCACGATCGGCGCCGCTGTCGAGGACCGGATGGCCAACATAGCTGCAGGCGAGCCCGACCCGCTCAAAATAGGGCGGCTCGAACGGCAACAGCGTCATCAGGTGATCGTACCAGCGCGCCACGCGTCGTGCCCGGCCGGCGCGCCAAGCCCAGACCATCGGTGCAACATAATGGATCAGCGGGAGGGTTTCGCCGGCTCGGCGCAGGCGCTGCGCGAGGCGCCAGTTGAACCCTGAGCTGTCGATCGTCACAACGCCATCGGGCCGCATAGCCCGCACGGCGGCTACTGTCTCGCGTACACGGCGCAGGATCAGGGGTGCGCGCGGCAATACCTCGGCGATACCCCCTATCGCGAGATCGCCGAGCGGCACCAGACTTGCGACGCCTTCTGCTGCCATGCGCTCACCGCCGATGCCGGCAACGCGAAGCCGATTGCCGGTGCGGTGCCGGAGCGCTTTGATCAGCGCGGCGCCGATCGCGTCGCCTGAGGGTTCGCCCGCGACGACAAATATAAACGGGGCCGCCGCGATGTTTTCGACGGTTGTCACCTGCCGCGAATGCCGACGACAAACAGGCCGGCGGCGTCGGCGGCGGCAATTACCTCGTCGCGGTCAAGGACGATTGTTGTCCCGGCCTCGACCGCGATGCCGCGCAACCCCGCTGCGCATGCCAGCGCGACGGTTGTTGGTCCGATCGTCGGACGGTCGGCACGGTGTTCCTGGCCTGGTTTCTCGATTTTGACAAGAACGCCGCCCGGTCCTTCTCGGCGCAGCCCGCCGCAGCGCCGGATCAATTCGTCGGTCCCCTCGATCGCCTCGACCCCCAGGACCAACCCCTGCTGCACGACGACCCCTTGGCCGATGTCGAGCGCACCCAGCGCGCGCGCGATGCGCTCGCCCCGCGCGATGTCGGCAAGAGCTTGTTTATCGGGGCGATGCCGGCCAAAAGGGCCCTCGGGCGCCAGAGATCTTTGCAGGATCTGATCGGGGCCGATCACGCGAAACCCCTCGCGCTCGAATTCGGCGACGACCGCCGACAATAGCCCATCGTCACCCAGCGCCCGATATCCGACGCGAGCGAACAACTTGGCCGCCCGCCAATCGGGACGCAGTGAGGCCAGCGACGGCCGCCGCACACCTCCGGCCAGTGTCAGCTCTTTGACGCCATTCTGGCGCAACAGTGCCAAACCCCGCGCGGCAGCGCCGATCCGGCACCAGGCGTGGGCGACATCGATG
Source organism: Alphaproteobacteria bacterium (assembly GCA_019237175.1). Classification (GTDB taxonomy): domain Bacteria; phylum Pseudomonadota; class Alphaproteobacteria; order ATCC43930; family CGMCC-115725; genus AP-15. The sequence goes on along the minus strand of JAFAHP010000451.1, from coordinate 9,749 downwards.
ACGGTCTCCGGCTCCGCCGCACCCTCGAGCGCAAGCACAAACACATCGCGTCCAGCGTTCCGGCAAGCCTCGACAAGCCGGCGCGGCAGCGCACCTCCGCCGGCGACGATGCCGAGACGGGGTGTGGCCGCGCTATCCGCCATTTGCTTCCTGGGGGTGTAAAATGCCGCGGCTCGAATCGGCGCGAATGAATTCGATGATGTCCTCGACCGGCTGCACACCGGCAAAGCGCCGGCCGGTCTCGCCGACCCGGTCGCTGAACGTGCCCCCGGAATGAAACAGCAACTGGTAGGCGTTGCGCACCGCCTGAATGTCTTCGCGACTGAAACCGCGGCGCTGCATGCCGATGATATTGAGCCCGGTCAGTCGGGCGCGCACGCCGATGACCTGCCCATAGGGGATGATATCGCGTTCGGCGCCGGACATCCCGCCGATCATCGCGTGGCGGCCGATCCGCACGAACTGATGAACCGCGCACACCCCGCCGAGAAAGGCGTACTCCTCAACGACCACGTGACCGCCGAGCGTCGTGTTGTTGGCCATGATGACATGGTCGGCAATCTGGCAATCGTGGGCGATGTGAGTGCCGGCCATGAACAGGCAGTCGTTGCCGACCCGGGTAACCAGGCCGCCGCCGGTTGTTCCCGGGTTCATCGTGACATATTCCCGGATCGTGTTGCGGCAGCCGATGACCAGCGATGAAGCCTCGCCGCGATATTTGAGGTCCTGCGGCTCCTGTCCGATCGAGGCAAACGGGAAGAGGCGCGTGCCGGCTCCGATTGTCGTATGACCTTCGACGACAACATGCGTCTTGAGTGTCACCCCGGGACCCAACTCGACGCGTTCACCGACGATGCAATATGGTCCGATGTCGACATCCGCAGCCAGGCGCGCGCCGGCTGCCACGATCGCTGTCGGGTGGATTTGCGCCATCCGCGGGCTACTGCCTTAGTCGTCGAGGATCATGGCGGCGAACACGGCCTCGGCCATCAGATTATCGCCAACCTTGGCTTGACCCTCGAATTTCCAGACGTTGCCGCGGCTTCGCTGCTTGAGGACGTGTACCGAGAGCTGGTCGCCGGGAAACACCGGACGGCGAAATCGGGCATTGTCGACGCTCATGAAATAGACGAGTTTGCCCTCCGATTCCTGACCCAAGGTATGGACCACGAGCACCGCCGCGGTCTGCGCCATCGCCTCGATTACCAGCACGCCGGGCATGACCGGCCGGGATGGAAAATGTCCCTGAAAGAAAGCTTCGTTGATCGAGAGGTTCTTGATCCCGGTCGCCCGCTCATTCGCCACCACATCGACAACCCGGTCGATCATCAAAAACGGGTAGCGGTGCGGGATCATTTCCATGATCCGCTGGATACCGATTTGAATGCCTTCTGTCGGGGAGCGTGTCGACAAAACGGTTTGTCGCGTGGTGCAGGCCGGTTCGGTCATCGCCCGTCTTTCTTTCTCCCCAGACGCTGCAGGATCGCCGTTTGCCTCATAAAATCGGCGATCGGAACGGCGGGAATGCCGCACACCGCCGCCCCCGAGGGGACGTCGCGCATCAACCCCGCCTTGGCGGCAATCCGCGCGCCGGTGCCGATCTTCAGGTGGCCGGCGAGCCCCCCTTGTCCACCGATCATGACAAAATCACCAAGCCGCGTGCTGCCGGATATGCCGACCTGTCCGGCCAGGATGCAGCCCCGCCCGAGTACGACGTTGTGGGCAATTTGCACAAGGTTGTCGATCATCGAGCCGGCGCCGATCACAGTGTCGTGACCAGAGCCGCGATCGATCGTCGTATTGGCGCCGATATCGACATCATCCCCAATTACGACCCGCCCGAGTTGCGGCACCTTGACCGGCCCGGCCGGATCGGGGGCAAAACCGAACCCAGCCTGACCGATGCGCACCCCGGGATGCAACACTACCCGAGCGCCGATCAACGCGTGGCTGACCGTGACGTTGGCGCCGATGCGGCAGTCGTCGCCGACTATCACCCCGGCGCCGAGGACGCTGTTGGCGCCGATCTGACAGCGTCGGCCGAGCCTCGCTCGGGCTTCGATCACGACATTGGGGCCGATCTCGCAATCCTCGGGGACGGTTGCCTCGGGATCGACCACCGCCGACGGCGCCGACCCGGGGGCGACCGGTGCCGTCGGATAAAAGGCTTGCGCGGCGACAGCGTAGGCCTTGTACGGCTCTTCCGTCACCAGCAAAGCCATCGCCGGTGGTGCTGCTTTGGCCATTTCCGGATCGACAAATGCGGCACCGGCGCGCGAGGCGCGAAACGCCGCAAGATATTTTCGGTTTTCGAGAAAACTCACGTCGTCCGCGCCGGCGGTTTCGAGGGGTGCAACGTCATGCAACAATTTGTCGCTATCCGCAGCGCGCCACAAACGCGCCCCGCTGGTCCGCGCCAGTTCGGCGAGTGTAAACGGCCCAGCGCGATCGAAAAAGCGAGGATCAGCCATCGGCGGCGGGGTCGGCGCGCGCTATTTTCTTTTTGCTTTTGCGGTAACCGCCCGGCTGGGGGGCGTCGACGCTGGCTCCGCCGGTTCGGCCGGGGCCGGGATTGGCTCCGGAGTGGCGAAATTTACTGTCAGTACCGGCAATTCCTCATCCAGTTTTTGCATAACCTGATCCGTAACATCGAAGCTTTGATCAAACAATACCAGATCAGTGCGCTGCAATACCAGGTTCGCACGTCGTTGTCTGGCGATATCGGCGATGATCTTCAGCATGGATTGTTGAATCTTACCCAACGCTTCATTGTTAGATTTTTCGAGCGCAGCACGCTTGCTTTGAACATCGCGATCAAGGTCATTCACTTTTTGTTGGAACTCGCGGGCCTTCTTATTGAGCGCGTCAGGCGAGAGGGATGCCTGCTGGCGCTGCAGCGCATCACGCTCGGCGCGCAGCTTCTCTTCCGCGCTCGAAATCTGCTTTGTGTATTCGTTGCGCTTTTGCTCCATCTGGCTGCGCACCATCTTGGCCGCCTTGGAGTTCTGGAGCAGCGCCTGCACGTCAACCACGATAACGTTTATGTTCTGTGACGCCGGCAAGGCCGGCGTCGGAGCGGGTGCCGGGGCCGGGGCGGGATTAGGGTTTGCAGCGGGAGGAGGGCCCTTTCCCGAGGGCGCCTGAGCGGCGGCTGCGCCGATAAACCCTGACACCAAGGCCGGCAACAGCGCCGTCCGCAGAAACAGAAGGGTCTTCATTAGAATTTTGTCCCGAAGCTGACCCTGAAGAACTGGGTCTTGTCGAAAGATTCTTTGCGGACCGGATATGCGACATCGAGGCGGACCGGACCAACCGGCGACTTCCAGGTCACGCCGACCCCGGTGCTCATTCGGATCGCCGGCGATTGCTGAACTTGCGGCGTGACACCACCGGTAGTCGCCAATTGCGCCGGCGTCAGCACGAGTATGGTCGGCTCGAGTTGGTAAAGCGTGCCAAAATCGCTGAACACCCGACCGCTAATGCCGAGTTCCTTGGGTAGGCCGAGCGGCACCCCCAGAGTCACCGAACCAACCCAATATTTCTGACCGCCCAGCGCGTCACCATCGATCGAATCGCGCGGGCCGATACCGGCGTCCTGAAAGCCGCGGAGGTTATCACCGCCGACAAAGAAGCGGTCTTGCAACAGCACCTGCTGACCATTCCAGCCGAAAATGTCACCGGCCTCTCCGGTGAAGCTCAGTACCCAATCCGGCGCCACCGAGTAATAGTACCCGAAGGAGGCTTTCGAACGCACATAATCGACACCGAAACCGATACCGGCAAAATCATTTCCTAGGGATAGAAAATAACCGCCGGTCGGTTCAAGACGATCATCGCGCCTATCATAAAGGAGTACTTGACCGATCGAAGACGTGTCATGAGTCCCTTCTTGCAGAGCGATAAACAGAGAGGCGCTGCTTTGGACATTGGTGATCGTGTCCGAGCGGCCCGTGTATTTCCATGTTTGGCGCAGATTATCAGTGATCTGATAGCCGGCACGCAGCGCCCCGCCATACGAGAATTGCTGATACGGTGGGGTGATGCCCGAGAAAAAATTGGCCGTCGGACTGGTCTTGACCTCGAAAATGTCGAAGCCGGCCGCAATGTTGCGGTCGAGAAAATATGGCTCGGTAAAGCTCAGCTGGACCTGTTGCGAGCGGAATGACGCCACCCCCCCGACCTGCAGATCCTGGCCGCGACCGAGGAAGTTGCGTTCGCGAATATTGATGTCGGCGAGCGGCCCGTCGCTTGTCGAGAAACCCAGGCCAAACGATAGCTCACCCGTCGACTGCTCCTCGACTTCGACCGTCACGACCGTCTTGTCGGGCGCCGAGCCCGGCGTGTTCGTCACCTCGACCTTTTTGAAAAATCCGAGGTTTTTGATGCGCTGCTGGGAACGCTGCATCTTCTCGGTATTGAACGCGTCGCCTTCGACGAGCTGAAACTCGCGCCGGATCACCTTGTCGAGCGTGCGCACATTGCCGACGATGTCGACGCGTTCGACATAAACCCGCGGCCCCTCTTGCACGTTGAACGTGATGTCAACGGTGTGATCCTTGCGGTTGCGGACGATCTCGGGTTTGACCTCGACAAAGGCGTAGCCGCGCGTGCCCAGAGTGTTGGTCAATACCGAGATCGAGTTTTCGACCTCCTGGGCGTTGTACCAGTCACCGCGGTGGACGGTCAGCAGCGGCAGCACCTGCGAAGCCGGGAGATCCCGCAGCTTTATGTTTACGCCGATCTTGCCGAAGCGATAGCGGTCACCCTCTTCGAGCGTGAAGGTGACGATAAAGCCGCTACGCTCTGGAGTCAGTTCGGCCACCGCCGAAACCACCCGGAAATCGGCGTATCCCTCGGTCAGATAGAACCTTCGCAAGAGCTCGCGGTCATAGGTCAGCCGATCCGGGTCGTAGCTGTCGTTGGTGGACAAAAACCGGTACCAACGACTCTCTTTTGTTGCAATCACACCGCGCAGCTTGCTCTCGCTAAACGCCTTGTTGCCGACGAAGTTGACGCTCCGAATACCGGTGTACTCGCCCTCATTGATTTCGAAGACAAGATCCACACGGTTTTCCGAGAGCTGGATGACCTTCGGCTCGACCGTTGCCCCGAACCTGCCGTGTCGGCGGTAGAGGTCGAGGATACGCTTGACATCGGCCTGAACCCGCGAGCGGGTGTAAACCACCCGCGGGCGTTCCTGGATTTCGGCACTAAGATCCTTGTCGTCGAGCTTGTGGTTTCCTTCAAACGCGATGCGGTTGATGATCGGGTTTTCGACCACCCTGACGACGAGCGTATTGCCCTCCCGGCTCAAATTGACATCGGCGAACAGCCCGGTTGCAAAGAGCGCCTTTAACGAAGCGTCGAGCTTTTCCGCGTCCCATGCATCGCCGGGGGCGATCTGGAGATAAGAGCGCACGGTGTCGGGCTCGATACGCTGGGTGCCGACGACGCGGATGGCGGTGACCACGCCGCCGCCCATCGATGGCACCGCCGGCGCCGGCGGTGCCTTCCCGCCGATGCCCGCTGCCGGGAATCCCGGTGCTGCGCCGGGTGGGGCGGCGGCCGGCCTAGGCGGCGGGCGCCGTTGGCGAGGCGCGGGTGATGGCGCCGGACTAGGCACGACCGGGGGCTGTTCGGCCGCGGGCGGACCACCCGGCTGACCGGCGGGCGGCGCGGGCGGCGGTGCTGCGATCGGTGGCAAGCCGGTTTTGAGTTCGGATGTCGGTGCTGTGGGTTGTCCCGAGGGGGCAGCACCGGTCGCGGGCCGGCCGGCAGGGGACGGCTGCGGCGCCGACGGCGTCACGCCGGTCTCGAAATTTGGCGCCGGTGCTGCGGGTTGCCCCAACGGAGCGGCGCCGGTCGCAGGCTGGCCCGCTGGAGCCGGTTGCGGCGCTGGCGGCGTCAAGCCGCTCTCAAAATTTGGTGCCGGTGGATTGACACCTTGTTGATGCGTTTGATCGCCCCCTTTAGAGGGCGCCGAACCGCCGCTTGTCTGTGCCATCATGGCCTGAGGCAGTCCTGCTGCCAGGGCGAAAACACCCGCCGCCAGCCACAGCACGCACTTACGTCCGAAACACAAGACCCCCCACCCCCGAAAAGAACCCCCATCCCCCGAAGCTACACTCGTGTCACGTCACGAGCCCTCTTACAAACTCGACGATCCGGAGGTGGACGAGGTCATTCCAGGTAGCAAAAACCATCAATGTCAGGACCAAAGCAAGACCGATGCGAAAGCCGTATTCTTGCGCTCGCTGGCCGAGAGGTTTTCCGCGAAGCGCCTCCGCCGCGTAGAACAGCAAATGGCCGCCGTCAAGCACAGGAATCGGGAACAGATTGATTAAGCCTAAATTGATCGACAACACCGCCATGAACCAGACGATCGCGACCACGCCGCCCTGCGCGACGTCCCCGGACATTTGCGCGATCCGCAGCGGCCCGCCGAGTTCGTCGGTACCCCGCACCCCAATGGCGATTTGCCACATCGCCTTCAAGGTCGAGACCGAAAGATCCCAGGTCTGCTCTCCTGCCTGTATCACCGCAGTCGCCGGATCGCGCCTTACGTAGTCAATCCCCTTATGGGCGATCCCGAGCAGGCCGATCTCATAGCGATTGCCAAACCGATCGGTCAGCTGAGATCTTTTTGGGGTCGCCTCGACGCTAATGTCGCGGCCGTCGCGCTTGACGACGATCGTCATCGTCACGCCGGGATTGAGCCTGACGTTCTGCTGAACGTCCTCGAAACTGTGCACCGCCGAACCGTTTATGCTGACGATGACGTCGCCGCGCTTTATCCCCGCCTGTCCGGCGGCGCTTCCGGGCTGAACTTGACCAACTTGCGCCGGTGTAAAAGGCTGCCCGAAGGTCATAAACAGCAGCGCCAAGACGGCGACAGCGAAGAGAAAATTCGCCGCCGGGCCGGCCGCCACGATCGCCGTGCGTTGGCCGAGCCGTTTGTGGTGAAACGACTGGTCACGCTCGGCCGGGGTCATGGCGACAAGGCCGGCGCCTGGCAGGCCCGAACTCGCGTCGCTGTCGCCGAACATTTTTACGTAGCCGCCGAGCGGGATGGCGCTGAACTTCCAGCGGGTGCCGGCGCGGTCGTACCAACCGAACAGTTCGGGACCAAAGCCGATCGAGAAGACATCGACCCGAACGCCGTTGCGCCGCGCCACGAAAAAGTGGCCGAACTCGTGCACGAACACGAGCACGGTCAGAACGAACACAAACGGGAGGATGTAATTCAGCCCGTGATGCATTAGCCCGATCATTGCCAACTCACCGATGTTGCGGCCCTTTGAACGCGCGCGTTGCGACGGGTCAGCCGAGCCGCCGCCTCCCTGGCCGCCTGGTCGTATTTATAAACGTCTGCGAGGGATGCGAGATCGTCAGCCGAGACCTCGGCAAGAGTGCTCTCGACCGTATCGACGATGTCCAAAAAGCCGATCCTTCCTTCGAGAAAGGCGTGCACCGCGGTTTCATTGGCCGCATTCAAGATGGTTGGCGCGCCGCCGCCGCGCGCCAGCGCCTCACGCGCGACGCGCAGTGCCGGAAATCTCTTCTCGTCCGGCGGTTCGAAGGTCAACTTGCCCACGGCGGTCAGGTCGAGACGCTTGGTCGGCGCTGCGATCCGATCAGGCCAGGCAAGCGCATAGGCGATCGGCGTGCGCATATCGGGGGAGCCGAGTTGTGCCAGAACCGATCCGTCGCGGTACACGACCGCGCCGTGCACGATCGATTGCGCATGAACGACGATGTCGACCCGGTCCGCCGGCAGTTGGAACAGGTGATGCGCCTCGATCAGCTCGAGGCCCTTGTTCATCATTGTCGCCGAATCGACCGAGATCTTTGCGCCCATGTTCCAGTTCGGGTGTGCGACAGCTTCAGCCGGCGTTACCCCTCGCATCTCTTCAAGCGTGCGCGCACGGAAGGGGCCGCCGCTCGCCGTCAGGATGATGCGGTCGATGGTCTCGGGACGAGCGCGGTCGAAACATTGCCAAATCGCGTTGTGCTCGCTGTCGACCGGCAACAGGGTGGCACCGTGGCGCGCAACCTCGTCCATGACGAGGGCTCCGGCGCAAACCAATACCTCCTTGTTGGCAAAGGCGACGATGACCCCGCGCCGAATCGCCGCGAGAGTCGGGGCTAAACCCGCCGCGCCGACAATCCCGGCCATCACCCACTGGGCAGGTCGCTCGGCCGCCTCGATCAGCGATTGCAGGCCGCAGCCGATCTCGATCCTCGAGCCGGCAAGGGCGTCCTTTAGCGCCCGATAATGATCGGGATCGCCGATCGCGGCGTATCGCGCGCCCACCGCCCGGGCTTGCTCGGCAAGCAGTTGCGGGTTTCGGTTCGCGGTCAGCGCCTCGACCTTGAAGGCCTCCGGGTTACGCTGCAAGAGATCGATCGTGTTCCGGCCTATCGACCCGGTCGAGCCGAGAATCGTGACGCTTCGCATCCCGTCACTCCCGATCGTGGCGCCCAGCGAGACCCCGGCGCCGACGGGCCATTCTTATCGCCATAAAAGAACGTCGTGGCCGCTAATCCAAGTGGTCAGCGCCACTACCGGGATCACCGCGAGCAAGCCATCGAGGCGGTCAAGAAGCCCGCCATGTCCCGGGATGAGGCCACTCGAGTCCTTCACGCCGAACCTGCGTTTCGCCAGCGACTCGGCAAGATCGCCCAATTGCGCAACGATCGCAAGGCCGGTGCTGGCCAGAACAAGCGGCAATACCGGGGGCACCCTCAGGGCCAGCGCCGCAGTGCCCCCCGCCAGCGCAGCGCAGACCATCCCGCCGACGAACCCCGCCCAAGTCTTGCGCGGGCTCCATCGTGGTGCGAGACGCGGACCGCCGATGCTGCGGCCGATCGCGTAGGCACCGATATCGGTCGCCCAGACGACAGCCAAGAGCCACAGCAAAATCTCTCGGCCGCCATGCTCGGCGCGCGCGAGCCACAGGAAAGAGATGCAGGGGATCGCGATCCATAGCGCCCCAAGTGCGGTCAACAGCGGCTCGCCACCGGGCCGCTGGCGCGCCATCGCGAAAATGACACCGGAGCCGATGACGGCGACCGCGACGGCCACCCCTTCCGCACCGGCGGCCGAGATCAGCACGGTTGCCAAAACAACGCTGATCAGCGTGATCTCCACCGCGCCCGCGGCGAAACCTCGTCCGACCTCGCCACGGCACAGCCGGCCCCATTCCCAGGCCATTGCCGTACCGGCGAGGGCGGCCACCGACATTAGCCAGGCGCCTTCGAACCAGATTGCCGCCAGCGGCAGCGGCGCCAACGCCACCGCCGAGGCGATGCGCACGCGCAAACCAGTCGGTTCACCGCGTGCCAACGATGGCCCCATAGCGGCGCTCGCGCCCGCAATACTCGGCAATCGCCCTCTCGAGATCGCTTTTGGCGAAATCCGGCCACAACGTCTTGGTGAAGACCAGTTCGGAATAAGCGCACTGCCACAATAGAAAGTTGCTGATGCGTTGCTCGCCGCTGGTGCGAATCAGAAGGTCCGGATCCGGCAGGTCGACCGTAAACATATGGCGAGCAACACACTCTTCGTCGATTCCATCGACCGCCAGACTGCCGGTGGCTGCGGCGGCGGCGATCGCCCGCGCCGCCGCCACAATCTCGGCGCGGCCGCCATAGGACAGCGCCATGGTCAGCGTGATCGCCGAATTGTCGTGCGTCACCGTCTCGGCGTGTTTGATCAGTTGGATGATGTCGGGGGCAAGACGATCGAT
>JAFAHP010000434.1 GCA_019237175.1 Alphaproteobacteria bacterium | reverse complement strand
TTCCCGCCGGGGGCAACCCACCCAACAAATCTATTTCCTGCTGACCGGGGCGGGGATGCCCGGAATTTTCACGTTGACCGCACCCAGATGGTTGCGGCTGGTGAAATAGAGCGTTTTCCAATCGCTTCCCCCAAACGCCAGATTGGTCGTCGCCGGCGCGCCGTGCACGATGCGGCCGAGTTTTTTGCCGTTCTTGTCCATGATCCAGAGACCGCCTGCGCCCCCGCAATAGACATTGCCCTCTTGATCGACCTTCATCCCGTCGGGCACGCCGGACTCGGCCCCGCGCAGATCGACAAAGACGCGGTCGCTCGCTTTTAGCAGCGTGCCGTTGGGCGCCACGTCGAAAGCGCGGATATGGCCGCGCCGCGAATCGTTGACGTAGAGCACGCTTTCGTCGGGCGAAAAGGCGAGCCCGTTCGGCAGCGCAAAATCGTCGACCAGAAGGCTTAGCGTCCCGAGGTCGGGGCTGACCCGATAAACCCCGGAGAACGTCAAATCCCATTGGTTGGGCGCGTTCGGACTGGTCCACGGGTCGGTGAAATAGATCGAGCCGTCGGATTTGAGGACGACATCGTTGGGCCGGTTCAACGGCCGCCCCTGAAAGCTGTTGGCGATGACCGTAATCTCACCGTCCGCCGCTCGCCGAGTCACGCGCCGCGAATCATGCTCGCAGGCGATGAGCCGGCCCTTGAGATCGCGGGTCAGCCCGTTGGCGCGGTTGGTCGGTTCGAGCAACAGCGACACGCCGCGGCCCGGCTCGTATTTCATGCGGCGGTTGTTGTGGATGTCGCTGAATGCGAGATAGCTGCCTTCCTTCCACCACAACGGTCCTTCGGCCGGACCCTGCGGGCCGCCGAAACCGTCGGCCAATTCCTCGATCGTTTGGGCGGTGTCGATGATACGGTCGAGCGCCGGGTCCAGTCTCTCGATGCGTTTCGTCCCCTCGGCCATCCTGTGTCTCCTGATCCTTGGCTTGCGACATTCATGCTCGGCTGGTTATGCCCCTTCCGAGGACGGGGTCCTGGCGCAGAGCCGGTAAACCCATCATTTTTTCGAGACAACGGGGGGTTTCGCGGGCCGCTCAACCCTCCCTACAAATCTACTCCGCGCCAGGATGGGTCTCTGATTTGATGCCCCGTTATTTCGTGCCGACCGGCACAGGGATGCCCGGAATTTTCACATTGACCGCGCCCAGATGGTTGCGGCTGGTAAAATAGAGCGTTCTCCAGTCGCTGCCGCCAAAGGCAAGATTGGTCGTCGCCGGCGCGCCGTGCACGATGCGGCCCAGTTTTTTGCCGTTGCGGTCCATGATCCAGAGGCCGCCCGCCCCGCCGCAATAGACATTGCCTTCGACATCGACTTTCATCCCGTCGGGATTACCGGACTCAGGCCCACGCAGATCGACAAAAACGCGGTCGGTTTGCTTGGCGAGCAAGCCGTTCGGCAAAAGTTCGAAGGCGCGGATGTGGCCGCGGCGCGAGTCGTTGATGTAGAGCACATTTTCGTCCGGTGAAAAGGCGAGCCCGTTGGGTGTGACGAAATCATCGATCAACAAGGTCATTTGGCCCAAATCCGGGGTTACCCGGTAGACGCCGGCAAATTGCAGATCCCATTGCTGCGCCCCGGCGGGATGGCCCCAGGGGTCGGTGAAATAGATGCAGCCGTCGGATCTGACCACAACATCGTTGGGCCGGTTCAATGGGCGACCCTGAAAACTGTTGGCGATGACGGTGATGCTGCCGTCTGCCTCCTGCCGGGTCACGCGCCGTGAATCATGCTCGCAGGCAACGAGCCGCCCTTTCAGATCCCGGGTCAGACCATTGGCGCGGTTGGTCGGCTCCAACAGCAACGACGCGCCCCTGCCCGGCTCGTATTTCATGCGCCGGTTGTTGTGGATGTCACTGAACACGAGATAGCCGCCCTCGTGCCACCACACCGGTCCCTCGGCCGGGCCCTGCGGCCCGCCAAAACCGTCGGCCAGTTCCTGGATCGGCTGCGAGATTTCGATGATCCGGTCCAGTTCCGGCACCAATTGCTCGATGCGTTTTGACCCTTCAGCCATAGCGTCCCTCCACACGGAAATCGAAAGATCACCCGGATTGATCCGCCCGGTCCTCGCGGGCGGCAGTGTACGGTCGGACGCCGGGCAGTGGCAATGCGCGCCGGCCCCCTCCCCCCACCCTTCCCTCCCCCGCTTGCGGGGGAGGGAAGGGTGGGGGTAGGCGGCAGCGGCGGACGGGCTGGCCCGCGTCGCCATCGCCTGCCATCTTGCAAAGGTCGAGCCTTCAGGGAGGACAGAGAGGATGGCAACGCGTAATTTCGATGTCGTGATCCTCGGCGGCGGCAACGCCGGCCTCGGCGTCACGGTGGCGACGCGGGAGGCGGGGCTCAAGGTTGCTCTGTTCGAACCGGATCTCCTTGGCGGCACCTGTCCCAATCGTGGCTGCATGCCAAAAAAGGTACTGGTTGCGGCCGGACACGCGCTCGACGAGATCGAACGCGCGGGCGCGCATAAGATCGCCGTTGGTCGGCCAAGCCTCGATTGGGCGGCTCTGATTGACCGCGAAAAGGCGATGATTTCGGGAATTCCGGCTTCGCTCGGCGCGCTGATGGAGCGGCGCGGGGTCGAAGTGATCCGACAGCGCGGCCGCCTTGCCGGGCCGAACACGGTCGCCACCGACGGCGAGAGTATCGAGGCCCGACATATCGTGATCGCCTCCGGCTCGACGCCGCGCCGCCTGCCGTTCACTGGCGCGGAACTGATGATCACCTCCGACGAGGTGCTCAGCGAGCGCAGCCTGCCGGCGAGTGTCGTATTCGTCGGCGGTGGTGTCATCGCGCTCGAATTCAGCCACGTTTATGCCCGAGCCGGAGTCAAGGTCACGATCCTCGAAGCATTGCCGCAAATCCTCCCCAACATGGATGCCGATGCGGTTGCGCAATTGCGCAGCGCCACCGAGCGGATCGGCGTCGCGATCCACACCGGGGTCGAGATCCAGCGGATCGAGCTGGCAGGCGATCGGCTGCGCGTTATCTATGGCGAGAGCGGTTCCGAGCGTGCGATCGAAACCGACCGCGTCGTCAATGGCGCGGGGCGGGTGCCGAATGTCGATGGTCTCGATCTCGCCGCAGGTCAAGTCGCGGCCGATCGCGGCCATGTGGCACTCGACGAGCACTTGCGATCCGCCTCAAATCCCGGGGTGTATGTTTGCGGCGACGCCGTCGGCTCGACCCCGCAATTGTCGCCGATCGCCACCTATCAGGGGCGCATCGTCGGCCGCAACATCGTCGAGGGTCCGAGCCACACCCCCGACTACGCGAGCATACCGTCTTGCGTGTTCACCGTGCCCGCGCTCGCGAGTGTCGGTCTGACGCAAGCCGCCGCCGAAGAAAAGGGGATCGAGTTGCGGGTTTCCGTCAACGACATGCACGAGTGGCTATCGGGCCGCACCTACGCCGAGAATACGGCCTGGGCGAAGATTCTGGTTGACGCAAAAACCGACCATGTCGTCGCCGCCCATCTCGTCGGGCACGCCGGCGAGGAACTGATCAACCTTTTTGGACTGGCGATCAAGCACGGGATCACGGCAGAGGAGATCCGGGACTTTGTTTATGGGTTTCCGACCTTCGCCGCCGATATCAAGTCGATGCTGTAGGAGGGCAGCGGCGCTCGCCTGCCTTGGGGTCCGGGCATTTGTCGCCACCGCCCGGGAGGTTGATGTGCTCCTGGATCGCGCCCCCCTCACCCTCCCCTCGCCCCTCATGGGGGGAGAGGGTTGCGCAGAGTTGGCGAGGCGCAGCCGAGACTTTCTCGGATCCCCGGGTCGAGCCCGGGGAGGGTGAGGGGGTGAGCTCCGCTCCTGGGATTTTGCGCTACGCCTGGGCGCCCTGATACAGCGGGCCGCGGATGATCTGGCCCGGCAGCGCGTCGGTCAGCTCGCCCTTCTCCAGCATCACCTGGCCGTTGACGATCACATGGTCGATGCCGACCGCCTCGCGCCTCACCTGCACGCCGCCCGCCGGCAGACTGGCAACCGGCTCGCGCGGCTTCT
>JAFAHP010000231.1 GCA_019237175.1 Alphaproteobacteria bacterium | reverse complement strand
AGCGTTATCGCGGTGATCTATACGTCGCTAGTGGCGCTTGCTCAGACCGATATGAAAAAGCTCGTCGCCTATTCGTCGATCGCGCATATGGGCTTTGTGACGATGGGTATTTTTGCGGTCACATCGGAGGCGGTCCAGGGCGCGGTGATTCAGATGCTGAGCCATGGCCTCGTATCGGCGGCTCTGTTTTTGTGCGTTGGCGTGCTCTATGACCGGCTTCACACGCATGAAATCGTGCGCTTTGGCGGTCTTGTCGAGCGCATGCCGGCTTACGCGTTTGTCTTCATGGTTTTTACGCTGGCGGCAATCGGGTTGCCCGGCACCAGCGGGTTTGTCGGTGAATTCCTGATCCTTCTCGGGACCTTCAAGGTCAGCACATTAGAGTCCGTACTGGCGGCCACGGCGCTGTTCCTGGCACCGGCTTACATGCTCTACCTCTACCGTCGTGTCATCTTCGGTACCATCACTCGCGCCGATTTGCGCGACATTCTCGATCTGAATCTGCGCGAAAAGGCGATCTTTGCGCCGCTTTTGGTGCTTACCTTGTGGATGGGCCTCTATCCGACATCGTTCGTGCGGCCGATCCAGGCTTCGGTTAATCACGTCATCGAGCAGGTGACCGCGGCGAGCGCCGGTGCTGGTCCCCGCCAGGCAAGCCTGCCCAAGGGGCCCTGATGTCGCACGACGCTGTCCCCGATATATCCCCTGCGATCCCCGAAATCCTGCTCACCGGACTGGCGATGGCTCTGCTGCTGTTCGGTGCCTTTCGCGGCGAACACTCGACACGGCAGGTTTCGCGGGGCGCCGTTGTGGCGCTGGTCGTGGTTTTTATTGTCGATCTTGGCCAAGGCAGCGCGCCGCGCGTTGGTTTCGATGGAATGTTTGTCAGCGACGCCTTCGCGCTGTTTATGAAGTCCCTCGTGCTGATTGGTTCGGCGATCACGATCCTGATGAGCCTCCAATACGACGAGGACGAACGGATTGCCCGCTTTGAATTTCCGGTTCTCGTCATGCTGTCGACGACCGGGATGATGGTGATGATCTCGGCCAACGATTTGATCATCCTTTACGTTGGCCTCGAATTACAAAATCTGGCGCTTTATGTGGCGGCGAGCTTCAATCGCGAGTCGGCGCGATCGAGCGAAGCCGGTCTCAAATATTTTGTTCTCGGCGCCCTGTCTTCCGGTATCTTGCTTTATGGTCTGTCTCTAGTCTACGGCTTTGCCGGCACGACCGCTTTTGTGGATCTCTCCCAGCTTTTCACCGGGACGGCGGCGGTTTCACCCGGCGTCTCGGTCGGCCTTGCTTTTATCATTGCCGGCTTGGCATTCAAGATCTCGGCGGTGCCGTTTCATATGTGGACGCCCGATGTGTATGAGGGTGCTCCGACCCCCGTCAGTGCCTTTTTTGCGGTGGCCCCGAAAATCGCCGCGTTCGGGCTTTTCGTGCGCGTTCTGATCGGGCCGTTCGGACCGCTGGTCGGCGAATGGCGGCAAATTGTATTTTTTATCTCCGTTGCCTCGATGGTATTCGGCTCGGTCGCCGCGATTGCGCAGCGCAACATCAAACGGCTGATGGCTTACAGCTCGATCAGCCATGCCGGCTACGCATTGATCGGGTTGACCGTCGGCACGGCGGCCGGTATCCGCGGCATACTTGTCTATCTGGCAATCTATCTTGTTATGACCGTGGGCGCGTGGGGCGTTATTCTGTGCATGCGCCGGCAAGGCAAGATGCTCGAAGAAATCGCAGATTTGTCCGGGTTATCGCACACCCATCCGGCCTTGGCGCTCGCCTTGGCGATCTTTATGTTCTCATTGGCCGGGCTGCCGCCAACTGCCGGATTTTTCGGCAAGCTTTACATTTTTTTGGCGGCCATCGATGCCAAACTTGTCGGTTTAGCGGTAATCGGCGTTGTTACCAGCGTCGTTGGAGCATTTTATTATTTTCGAATCGTCAAGGTCATGTACTTCGACGAGCCTGCCGCTGCTTTCGATCGGCCGTTCAGCTTTGAGCTCAAAGGTGTGCTGATTTTGACCGCGGTTGTGAGCGCGTTCTTCTTTATAGCTCCGGGACCGGTCATCGCCGGAGCCAACGTCGCCGCAGCATCGCTGTTTTTGCGATGACACTGTCGTGTCCGCTCCTGCCCGCAGCCTATCGGCTGGTTTTGCGTGAGACGGTCGGCAGCACCAATGATGAGGCCAAAGAGCTCGCCCGCCAAGGTGCGGCGGCGGGCACCATTGTCTGGGCTATGGAGCAGACTGCCGGGCGAGGCCGGCGCGGTCGCTGCTGGTCTTCGCCACGAGGCAATCTCTTTGCTTCGCTGATTTTGCGACCGGCTTGTTCGGTCGAGCGAGCAGCACAGCTCGGCTTCGTCGCGGGATTGGCTGTCGCCGACGCGCTGGCAGAACTCGCCCCAAGCCTCGGCGCATTTGTTTGCAAATGGCCCAATGATGTGCTTGCGAGGGGCCGAAAGATCGCTGGAATCCTAATGGAATCCGAAAGGAGAACGTACGAAACCCCGGCGTTTCTGATCGTTGGGATCGGCGTTAACCTTGCTTCTGCACCGCCCGACACCGAGTTTCCGGCGACCTCGGTCGCCGATGAAGGCTGCCTGCCGCCGGCGCCGGAAGTGGCACTCGAAGCTGTTGTTCGGCATTTCGAAATTTGGACGCAGCACTGGCAGCAGCAGGGTTTTGCTCGCGTGCGCGAGGCTTGGCGGGCGCGCGCTTTTGCGCTCGGCGGGCCGATCCGTGCGCGTCTCGAAACCGCGATCTTGTATGGGCGGTTCGTCGACATAGATCAGCACGGTGCGCTGCTGCTGGAGACAGCGGGCGAGCTTCGGCGCATTCCGGCCGGCGACGTATTCCCGGTAACCTAGCGAGGCCAAATGCTGCTCGCCATCGATTCCGGGAATACAAACGTCGTTTTCGCGGTGTACGACGGCGACCAACTCCGCGCCTCGTGGCGCGCGGCAACCAATCCAAAGCGAACCGCCGACGAATACGCGGTTTGGCTCACTCAGCTGATGGCGCTCGAGGGGCTCTCACGCGGTGATGTTGACGCCACGATCATCGCCAATGTCGTCCCCGAAGCGGCGTTCAATTTGATCGGTCTGTGCCGGCGCTATTTCAGCAGCGAGCCGCTGATCATCGGGCGGTCTGATTGCCGCCTCGGGATCGGTATCGATGTCGATATGCCGGCACAAAGTGTCGGCGCCGATCGGATTGCCAACGCGGTCGCAGCACAGGACCGGTATGACGTGCCGGTGATGGTCGTCGACTTTGGCACGTCGACCAATTTCGATCTGATCGATCGCTGCGGCAATTATTGCGGCGGGGTGTTGGCGCCTGGTCCGAATTTGTCGATGCTGGCGCTGGAAATGGCCGCGGCGCAGTTGCCGCGCGTCTCTATCGAGCGTCCGGCGACGGTCGTTGGCCGCTCGACCGTGCCGGCGATGCAATCGGGCGTTTTTTGGGGTTATGTCGGATTGATCGAGGGATTGGTACGGCGCATTCGCGACGAGCGCGGCGAAGCGATCGGAGTGGTGGCGACCGGCGGCCTTGCACCGCTGTTTGCCGCCGAGATCGCACTCATCGACAAGGTCGATCTCGACCTAACGCTATGGGGGTTGCGTCTAATTCACCGTCGTAACAGCAGCACATAGAACAGTAAATGAGTGATTTTCCATTTCAGCCGTCGCTTCGCTCCGGCGTCGACGACAGTAATGCGCTATTGTTTGTGGCGCTTGGCGGCGCCAACGAAATCGGGATGAACCTGAACCTTTACGGCATCGCCGGCGAGTGGCTTATCCTCGACTGCGGCGTTACCTTTGGCGACGATTCCCAGCCTGGGCTCGAAGTTGTGATGCCGGATCCCAGCTTTATCGCAGAACGCCGCGAGCGTCTGCTCGGCATCGTTGCGACCCATGCCCACGAGGATCATATTGGCGCAATCCCCTATTTGTGGACGCGATTGCGCTGTCCCATTTGGGCGACGCCGTTCACCGCTTCGGTGTTGCGGGCAAAGCTCGTCGAGGTTGGGCTAGCCGACGAGGTCCGGATCAATGTCGTGCCGTTGTCGGGCCGGTTCACCATCGGGCCCTTTGATCTCGAACTTGTTACGTTGACTCATTCGATCCCGGAACCCAACGCCGTAGTGGTGCGTACCGCGGCGGGGACCGTCTTCCATACCGGCGACTGGAAGCTGGATCCCGATCCGCTCATCGGTCCGCCGGCTGATGAGGCTGCCTTGCGCCGTTTGGGCGACGAGGGCGTTCTGGCCCTGGTCTGCGACTCGACCAATGCGCTGCGGCCCGGGACCTCCGGCTCGGAAGCTGCGCTGCGCCACTCGCTGAGCGGGCTAATCGGTCGGTACGATGCACGCGTCGCGGTCGCCTGCTTCGCATCTAACGTCGCGCGTCTGGAAACCATCGCCTACGCCGCCGCAGCCAACGGCCGTGAGGTAGCGCTGGTCGGCCGGTCGCTGTGGCGGATCGACATGGCGGCGCGGGAAAACGGCTATCTATCGGACGTCCCGCCGTTTTTGAGCGAAGAGGAAGCCGCCTACGCCCCGCGCGATCGCATCGTCATGATCTGTACGGGCAGTCAGGGCGAGCCGCGTTCGGCACTCGCCCGCATCGCTCGCGACGATCATCCCAACGTCGAGCTCGAACCGGGCGACGCTGTAATCTTTTCGTCGCGCATCATCCCCGGGAACGAAAAGGCGATTGGCCGCTTGCAGAATGCGCTCGCCCGAATGGGTATCGGAATCGTGACCGAACACGACGATTTCGTGCATGTATCAGGC
>JAFAHP010000218.1 GCA_019237175.1 Alphaproteobacteria bacterium | reverse complement strand
CGTTCGGATGGCCGCCATTGTGGCAATTGCCCGCCCCGGCGTTGAACAAGGTGTCGCCGCAAAACAAGGCCGGCGTGTCGCCATGCGCCATGATGCAGATATGCGACATCGTATGGCCGGGCGTGTCGAGACATTCGAGTTCGACAGTCTTGCCGACCTTGATCACGTCGCCAGCATGCAGCCCTTGATCCATTTCGGGAATACGGTCCTTGGCGTTCGCATGGGCAAGCACCTTGGCGCCGGTCGCCGCGACCATCTGCGGGTTGCCGCCGGTATGGTCCCGATGTTCGTGTGTGTTGAGGATCTGGGTGATGGTCCAGCCTTTGGCCTTGGCGGCATTGAGGCACTTTTCGTAATCGAGCGGATCGACGGCCAACGCCTCGCCGGTTTCGCGGCAGGCGATCAGATAGTTGAAATTGCGCCCGGAGTTCGCGGTCCAGATCTGTTCGACAATCATCGCTGGCCTCTCCCGTGGTGAGCCGATCGCGATAAAGGACGCGGCACGCGCCTTCATCCACTCGCTTCTATTGCGCACCGCCCGCCATGTCCATTACGACGCCGGCCTTTCAATCCGGTTTTGTTGGCAGGGTTCGGTACCCCCATCCTTCGAGGCGCCGCGCGTTGTCCTGAGGAGCCGCCCAAGCGGCGTCTCGAAGTGGCGCGCAGCACCCGGCGCGCCTTGACACTCCCTAGCGCCGGCGCGGAACATCGCGTATACGCGCGATCATGTCACCGGCCGCGGCTGGGAAGCTCGGAAGATGGATCTCAAAGGCCGAACTGTGATCATCACCGGCGGGGCCTCCGGCATCGGCCGTGCGACGGCATTGCTTGTGGCGCGCAACGGCGCCAAAAGCGTCATCGGCGACATCGACGAGAAAGGCGGCCGATCGGCGGCGGCAGAAGGTGCTGCGGTTGGGTCTAGCGTGGAATTCATGCCGCTCGACCTGACCAGCCCATCCTCGATCGACGGTTTTGTCGCCGCTGTCCACGATCGGCTCGGACGGGTCGACGCCCTTATCAACGCCGCGGGGTGGGACGCGGTCCAGCCGTTCCTCGATAACCCGCCCGAGATGTGGGACCGGGTTATCGGGATCAACCTGATGGGAGCCATCCGGTTGACTCGCGGCGTGCTGCCGCCGATGGTTGCAGCGCGCACCGGCAAGATTGTCAATATCTCAAGCGATGCCGGACGCGTCGGCAGTATGGGCGAGACGGTCTACGCCGCCGCCAAAGGCGGGCTGATCGCGTTCACCAAGTCGCTCGCCCGCGAGATGGCGCGCTACGGCATCAACGTCAATTGTGTGTGCCCCGGCCCGACTGACACGCCGCTGTTTCAACGCCAGCCGGAGCGAATTAAAGAGGCGCTGACGCGCGCGATCCCGTTTCGCCGTATCGCTCAACCGATCGAGATCGCGCAGGCGGTTTTGTTTTTCATCAGTGAGCACGCGAATTACATTACCGGCCAAATACTGAGTGTCAGCGGCGGTTTGACGATGGCAGACTAATCGCAACAAGGAGGGAGAGATGCAGAACTACCAAGCAATGGTCTTAGTCGCATTTGCAGCGATTGCTTTGGCCGGGACCGCACCCGCGCAACCGAACGCGCCAATGCCGACGAACAATCCCGAGGCGCAGGCGAATGTCAGAGAGAGCGAGGCATATTCTGGACTGCTGCGCAGCAATCCCGGCTTCCGCAGAAAGCGCGAGCAGATCGAATGCGGTCCGATCCAGGACCCGCAAATGCGCCAAGACTGCATCAACTCGTTCGAAGCGTATGCATCGGCCCCGCCGCCAACGCGCCGACACCGATAACCGAGGAGGACGAGATGCCAAATCCAGCACCGGGTTTTGAGAGTCATCCCGATCATCGCGTCGATCTCATGCCTGAGGGCCGCCGCGTGCAGGTGGTCTTTGGCGGTGTTGTGATCGCCGACAGCACGACGGCACTTCGCGTCGAAGAGACCGGCCACGCCCCGGTCCATTACGTCCCGGAGGAGGATGTCCGGCTCGATCTGATGCATCGAACCGACCATCACAGCCGCTGCCCCTACAAGGGCGAGGCCTCCTATTGGACGGTCGAAGTGCCTGATGGGAGCGGCGCGCGACGTTCGGAAAACGCTGTTTGGGCCTATCCCGAACCCTATGACGAGGTTGCCGGCATCGCCGGCCATTACGCCTTTTACCCGAACCGCGTCGATTCGATCACTGTCGAATAGCGTCGGCGCGATGTACGTCACCCAAAACTGGGAGATCCGCAAGCCGGCCATCGCCTCGAAGGGCGGCATTGTGGCGGCACAAAGCCGCGCGGCGGCAATGGTCGGCGCCGACATCCTAAAGGCGGGCGGTACCGCGGCCGACGCCGCGGTCGGCGCTGCTCTGGCGGGCGCCGCAACCGAGCCGTGGAGCAGCGGTCTCGGCGGCATCGGCCATATGGTTATTCGTCGTGCCGGCGCCGACCGCGCAGAGGCAATCGATTTTGGTCCGATCTCGCCGCGTGAGCTCGATCCCAAGGCCTATGGGCTGAGCGACAGGATACGCACCGAGCTGTTCACTTGGCCGCAAAGCATTGTCGACGACCGCAACATCCACGGCCCCCTGTCATTCACGATTCCGAGTGCCGTGCGCGGCTACGCAGTTGCGGTCGAGCGCTACGGCCGGATGCCGTGGCGCGAACTCGCCGCACCCGCCGCCGCTCTTGCGCGCCAGGGCTTGCCGATCGACTGGTTTACCACGCTCAAAGTCGCAAATGCCGCCGCTGATCTGCGCCGCTACGACGAGAGCCGGCGGGTCTGGCTGCCCGACGGCTTGCCGCCGGTTTGCCCACCGGATGGCGATGTGCCCTGCCTGCCGCTCGGGAAATTAGCCGAGACCCTCGAACGGCTCGCCAAGGCCGGTCCCGAAGATTTCTACCATGGCGATATCGCGCAATCGATCGCCGCCGATACACGAGCCGGAGACGGCTTTCTATCCGCCGAGGATTTGGCGAATTGCCAGGCGCACATGGTTCCGTCCCTTACTATTCCGTATCGCGGCGCAACCATTCACGCCACCCCCGGGCTGACCGCGGGACCTACTCTCGCGGCGGTGCTCAACCAGCTCGCCAAACGGATCTTTGGAGCAGCGCCCGACGCCGATTATTTTGCAGCGGTGATCGGAGCGCTGCGTGCCGCTTATGCCAACCGGCTCGAACACGCCGGGGACGCCGAAGCCCGATCGCCGACATCGACGACCCATATCACGGCAATTGACCGCGAAGGCACGATCGTCAGCTTGACGACGACACTGCTGTCGCTGTTCGGAAGCTATTATGTGCTTCCCGGCACCGGGATTTTGATGAACAACGGAATCCTGTGGTTCGATCCGCGCCCCGGCTGGCCAAATTCGATCGCGCCCGGAAAGCGCGCCCTGACCAACATGTGTCCGATCGTGGTCGCGCGTGACGGCCGGCCGTGGTTCGCGATGGGTGCCTCAGGCGGCAGGCGAATCCTCGCGGCGGTCCTGCAGATGACGAGCTTTATCGTCGATTTTGGCATGGACGCCGAGATGGCAGCGCATCATCCGCGCATCGACGTTAGCGGCAGCGATCGTACCGCAATCGACCGTCGCCTGCCGCCGCCGGTCCGCGAGCCGCTGTCGGCACTGCCGGGTGCGGTGACGGTCGAACATACGGTCTATCCGGCGCGTTTCGCCTGCCCAAATCTCGTGCTCCGCGGCATCGACGGCCTCAACCACGGCATCTCCGACGTCATGTCGCCGTGGTCCGCGGCGGTCGCCGAACCCGACTGATGAGATAGTCCGCCGCGGTTTTCCGTTCGGATGGTATCGTTGCGCGAGCCCCCTCACCCTCCCCTCTCCCCGGCGGGGGAGAGGGTTGAGAAGGGTTGACGAGGCGAAGCCGAGCCCTACCCGCAGCTGGGTGAGGGGGTGCCGCCCGATCAAAATGGAAACAGCCACTGCGGTGACCGCATCAGGCGGCGTCGTGAAAGATGATGCCCAAGGTATAGCGTTCGCCGCTGCGCACTCGGCTCACACCATGCCGCATCGTTACGCGCCGCGCACCGCGCGCACCTTCGACCGGACGGTGATGCACCGGGAAGATCACGGCTTCGCCCTGCCGTAGAGGCACAACCTCCCCGCGTGACTGCG
>JAFAHP010000111.1 GCA_019237175.1 Alphaproteobacteria bacterium | reverse complement strand
TACCGCCCGAACTCGTCGCGTAAGGCGGACAAAGTTGGACGCTGATCAACAAAAATCGTCGCAGAACGAAATTTGAGGGGGTACCGACCTGGCGGCCGGCTCAAAAAAACGCACCAGCGGCCTTCCTACGAGGTCATTTTTCCCATTCGAGCCCCGTTGATCCCGTTTTGATCCGCATCATCAAGTTTGCGCAAGCGCTCGCTCGCTACGGCACCCCCCGAGGGCGCGCTCGCTCGCGGCTTGCTTCGCTCGTGCCTTGTTCCATACCACTCCAGCCGAGCTTCATTCTGCAGCACAGAAAAGGGGGTCAATTTTGGACGCCGATAGAGGGCGCATTGCCTCACCAGAAATGTTACTGAACAATCCTCGCCAATGACTGGGGCGGCGACGCCGAATCGCGTCGGTGTCGCCGATGGCGGGAAGAATCAGCATGGGCGCGCGGCGCGAGGTGGTGTCGGCTGTGGCGGAGCGCTACCGGTCGGCCAAGCGGGCGGAGAAGGGGCGCATCCTCGAGGAGCTGTGCGCGATGACAGGTTGGCACCGCAAGCATGCGGTGCGCGCACTTCGGCGAAATGAGACTGTCACAGCGGACGAGGCTGGGGCACCGCGAGAGCGCAGGCGCGCATACGGCGCGACGATAAAAGATGCGTTGACGGTGCTGTGGGAGGCTTCGGATCGGGTGTGCGGCAAGCGGCTCAAGGCGATGATCCCGACCGTGCTGCCTGCACTCGAGCGACACGGCCGATTGCAGCTCGACACCGCAGACCGCGATCGTGTTGTTGCCGTCAGCGCCGCCACCATCGACCGCATGCTCGGGGATGTAAAGATTGCGGCAAGCGGCGGCAAGCGACGACGTGCAGGTTTCCACTCGGCAATCCGTCGCGAGGTTCCGATCCGTACGTTCAACGACTGGAATAGCCCGCCGCCGGGCTTCTGCGAGGTCGACATGGTAGCACATGGCGGCGCATCGGTGGCGGGCTCGTTTATCCAGACGCTGACGATGGTCGATGTCGCCACTGGCTGGACCGAGTGCCTGGCGTTGCTGACGCGCGACGGGTCACTCGTTGTGGAGGCGATGAAACACGTACAGAGCCGGTTCCCCTGGCTTCTGCGGGGCGTGGACTTCGACAATGATAGCGCGTTCATGAATGAGGTGGTCGTCCCATGGTGCCGCGAACAGAAACTCGAGGTGACGCGCTCGCGCGCTTACAAGAAGAACGACCAGGCATTCGTCGAGCAGAAGAACGGCGCGGTTGTGCGCCGGCTGATGGGCTATGGCCGCTTTGACGGTGTTGAAACGGCACGCGTGATGACCCGCCTCTACGCCGCGGCACGGCTCTACATCAACTTCTTCCAGCCCTCGTTCAAGCTGAAGGAGAAGCGCCGCGAGGGAGCGAAAGTGATCAAACGCTATCATGCTCCGTCGACGCCCTATGAGCGGGCGCTGGCGCATCCGCAGGTCGTCCCAGCTGTGAAACAGCAACTGCGCGAGCAGTATCGCACGCTCGATCCAGTGGTACTTTTGGCCGAGATCCGGGGCGCCCAGGAGGAACTCGGCAACCGCATCGATCGTCGTGCCAGAGATGCGCACGGCGAGCGACGTGATGGCAAGGCCACCGCACCGCAGCCGGTGCAATCCTCAGCAGCAGACGTAATTGCTTTTGCGAAGACGCTCGGCAAGACGGTTCAGGCCGGCGATCCACGTGCCACGCACCGGCGACCAAAGCGGCGTTATAAGACAAGGATTCGCATGCCGTCCAAGCTCGACCCGCACCTTGCCATGATCGAGAACTGGCTTGCTGCGGAGCCGCAGCTTACCGCACTCGCTATCGTCGGCCGGCTGAGCGACAGATACCCCGAGCAGTTCGGGAAGAAACAGCATTCAATCGTGCAACGTCTGTTGAAGTCGCTTAGGAACAACGCTGCCAAGACACTCTTTACACCGCTTAGCGCCACGACGACCGCCACCTTCTCGCCCGGGTCTGTGGACGGCTCGGGCTGCCAAGCGCCCGACCCGTCCACAACTCTCTCGCTGACTCCGACCTCGAAAGGCTTGACACAACACGGATCCGTTCACCTCGGAGTGTCAGCAGCGATGGCGATTCGGTAACATTCCTAGATGCGGCAATACGGAGGGTCAATTTTGGACGCCGATTGACAGACGGGTGACGTGTTTGCGCCGCAGTTCGCGCTCGATCCACTCAAAATCCGGGGGCGGCTGCACTTCGACACCCGGTCGGCGCGGATACAGCCGCGCGTCCA
>JAFAHP010000103.1 GCA_019237175.1 Alphaproteobacteria bacterium | reverse complement strand
GTACAACTCGGTCAAGCCGAAATGTTTCTTATAGAATTCTGCGGTCTTTGCGGGATCGTCAGTCACGAGTGCGATGTGTCGGATTCGCGCCATCTGCCATCTCCCTCGGTTTCTGCAGCTGTCAGCAGCGCAGATCCCGCTGTTTAGGCTCGCTTCCGTCCGGCCGTCAAGCCGCGGCCGAATGCCTGTTCGTAGAGATGTTCACCGATGGGCGAGAAGATGGTCGACCATGGCGGGGGCGGCGCCGAGATAATTGGCGGGGTCGGTCAGAGCGCGCAATTTCTCGGAGCCGAGCGGGCCGGCGACGGCGGGCATTTCCGAGAGCACGTCGAGCAGCGCACGGTCGGTTTCGATCGCCGCACGGCAGGCGTCGTATACCAGGTCGTGGGCTTCGTTGCGGCCGATGTGGGGGGCCAAACCCATCATCACCGCTTCGGCGACAATCAGCCCATGCGTCATGCCCAGGTTTTTGGCCATGCGCGCCGGGTCGACGATCAGCCCGCCCAGCAGAAAGCATGATTGGCGCAAGGCGCCGGCGGCATACCCAAAGGATTCGGGCACCGCTACCCATTCGACGTGCCACGGGCCGGTCGCCCGCTCGAAATCGGCAATCATCGCATCGAGCACAAGCCCGGTCTGCTGCCGCAGCACCTTGGCGGCGGCGAGGATCATTTCACACGAGATCGGATTGCGCTTTTGCGGCATCGTCGAACTCGAACCCCGGCCGGCGACGAACGGCTCAGCCGCCTCGCCGAACTCGGTCGCCGACATCAGCATCACATCGTAGGCGATCTTGCCGAGGCTGCCGGCGAGAAGCGCCAAGCTCTGTACCGTTTCGACGATGCCGTCGCGAGCGACGTGCCAAGTGATCGGCGGGTCGCCGAGGTCAAGTTCGCGTGCCAATTCACTGCGGCACTTAACCACCTCCTCACCATTGCCGAGAGAGGCGAGGGTGCCGGCGGCACCGCCAAACTGCGCCATCAATACGCGCGGGCGCAACTGCCGGAACCGCTCGGCATGGCGGTCGAGAGCGGCAAGCCAAATTGCCGCCTTGTAACCGAAGGTTATCGGCAGAGCGTGCTGGAGGTGAGTGCGCCCGGCCATCGGCGTGTCGCGATGGCCCCGGGCGAGGGCGGCCAGGTGGCCGCGCGCCGCCGCGAGATCAGCCTCGATCAGCTCAAGGCCAGCGCGCATCTGCAGAACGACCGCAGTGTCCATTATATCCTGGGTCGTCGCTCCCCAATGCAACCAGCCTCCAGCCTCGCCTGCCATTTCCCCGATTTGGCGGACAAGCGGCAGGATCGGGTAGCCGACATTTTCAGTTTCGCGCTTGAGCCGGGCTACGTCCAGAGTTTCGGGTCGCTCGCTCATTGCCGCGGCGGCGCGCGAGATCGCCGCTGCGGCCTCTGCCGGGATGATCGCGAGCCGCGCCTGGGCACGCGCGAGGGCGGCCTCGACTTCGACACAGCGCGCTAAAAAGGCGTAATCACCAAACACCGCGCGCATCGCGGCGGTGCCGAACATGTCGGCGAAAATCGCCGAGTCGAGTATTCCGATTGCCATCAGGTCCTTCGCCAGAAGGGATCTGCGGACCGGTGCAGGTAGCGGATCAGGCGGGGTGCCGCCGTCACCGGCCCGCGGAGGAACGCGGCATCTCGCACCAACCCGACGGCGTCAAACGCTCAAGTCCGGGAAACCGGGCCTTATAGGCCATCTTTGGGCTGTCAGCGATCCAGTAGCCGAGATAGACATAGGGTTCACCCGCCTGCCGGCACTCGTCGACCAGCCACAGAATGCTCCAGCTGCCGAGGCTCCGCTTGCGCTGGTGCGGGTCGAAAAAACTATAGACTGCCGAAATGCCGTCATCGAGGCGGTCGATCAGCGAGGCCGCGACGAGGCTGCCCGTCCGGTCACGAAATTCGGCAATCTCGGTGCGCACTGGCGAATCTTCGACCATGCCGCGGTAATCACGATAGGTCATGGTCGCCATTTCACTGTCGCCGTGACGCAGATGCTGATACCCCCAAAACAGCCGGAACTGTTCGGGGGTCGCTCGCGCTTCTGCAAGGCGCGCCGACAGATCGCGATTGATGTTGCGAATTCGTCGGGTCGAAGGCGTGTCGTGAAACCGCTCGACGGCGATCCTGACCGGAATGCAGGCCGCGCAGCCACGGCAAGCCGGCCGGTAAGCGAAATGATGACTGCGGCGGAACCCGGCCCGCGACAAATCGTCATAGATCAGGGTCGCACCGGCGGTATCGAGGTCGACGATCAGCTTGCGCTCGGCACGGCCTGGAACATAGGGGCACGCGACCGGTGCGGTCGCGTGGAATTGCAGCAGCGATGCGGCGGCGAGCTTATTCGCCACAGCAGCGCGGCGGCGCTTGCGCCACAGCATGTCACTCGGCGGTCTGTTGTTGCCGTCCGCCGAGCCCAGGTCCATCCCATGCCCCATTGCCGATACCCTTAGGGTAACTATGACGGAAAATGCTGCAGCTGCGCCAGCCCCGAGCGTGGTCGATCAGTTTGGTCCTGTGATCCAGCGAAAACCCGTCAGGATGTTGTTGTCGAACTTGCATTCGACCGCCAAATGTCGGGAAACAGAGGCGGGTGCCGGCAGGTTGGTGCGCTCCCCTTCGACATGCGCCACGATCGTCGTGAGGCTGGTGGCCGCCGCTTCGCGCTTGGTGATGTCGATATCGGCTCCGGGATAGGCCGATTTCATCAGATCGGCGCAGCGGTCGGCCATGCCGCTTGGCGCCGTCAAATGGCACGCGGCAAGTGAGATGGAGAGGCATCCGGCGGCCGCGGCGGCGCGGGCTCGTCTCATTGGCAACATGAGGCGGTAATTTGCAGTCGGCCGTTACATATCAGACGCAGCTCCCGGGAGAACAGGATGCGCGCGCAATTGCTGACCGAGCCAAAGCGGCGGTTGGTCGCCGCAGAAATACCGGTACCGCAGCCGGGACCGCAACAGCTGCTGATCGCGGTGCGCGCTTGTGCGGTGTGCCGGACCGATCTCCATGTGGTTGATGGCGAGCTCCCCGGTCCGAAACTGCCACTTGTGCTGGGTCACGAAATTGTCGGTACCGTCGTCGCGAAGGGAGCCGAGGTCGACCGCGTCGCGCTCGATGACCGGGTCGGCGTGCCCTGGCTTGGCTGGACCTGCGGGGTCTGCGAATATTGTCGCAGCGGGCGTGAGAATCTGTGCGAACGGGCGCGGTTCACCGGTTATCAGATCGATGGCGGTTATGCCGAACTGACCGTCGCCGATCACCGTTACTGCTTTGCCATCGATCCCCAATACGACGACATCGCAGCGGCACCCCTGATGTGCGCAGGCCTGATCGGCTACCGCACTCTGCGCATGGCCGGCGACGCGCAGCTGGTCGGTATTTACGGCTTTGGCGCGGCGGCGCACATCGTCGCCCAGGTAATCCGCCATCAGGGCCGGCGGTTTTTTGCGTTCACGCGTCCCGGAGACCAACAAGCGCAAGCCTTCGCCCGCGAACTCGGCGCGGAATGGGCCGGCGATTCGACAATGGTCCCGCCGGAGCCGCTCGACGCGGCGCTGATCTTCGCGCCGCTCGGCGCGCTGGTACCGGCAGCGCTGGCTGCGACGAAAAAAGGTGGCACCGTTGTCTGCGGCGGGATCCACATGAGCGACATTCCATCGTTTCCGTATCGGCTCTTATGGGAAGAGCGCAGCGTGTGCTCGGTCGCCAATTTGACGCGCCGCGATGCCGAGGAATTTTTGAAATTGGCACCGCAGGCCGGGGTTCGGACCGAAACGCACGTTTTTTCATTGGAACGGGCGAATGACGCGCTCGAAAGCCTCAGAAAGGGCCGGCTGCACGGTGCGGCGGTGCTGGTGCCCTGAGAAAGTGACGACCGGTCCGCGCACCAAAACGCGCTCGGGGTTGCTGCGCGCCCGCAAAACGGGGACTTTCGTGCACACGAGTAGCGGACAGCTCTTTTCGCGATAGAACCCGGGTTCGTCCCCGTTGTTCGCCCCGTTTGGGTTCCGCTGTCATCTACTGACAAGTGTAATCGACAATCCTGACGTTGAATTGACGGCGCTCTGACCAAGAAATGCCTGCCCCAAGCTAACATCGCGTAGAAAAGAAGTGGGCCAGCTGCCTGCAAGGTTGCGTCTGTTGATAAGGCGACTCGAAATCTAATGGCAGAAAGTAGCTGCTAATCGGAGCTACGGAAGTTGACGGCTCTTGAATCCGAACCCTGGGGCATCGTCTTTGATGACGCGGGCGAGGCATGGCCGGCTGAACCGCAGCTGTTGGCGCGGCGGCTGGGTTCCGATGCCGACGCGCTCAATGTCGTCGCGAACGCGGTCAGCAACCTTGGATTTGTGCATGTCGCGCCAATCCGTAACGCCTTGTCGGTTACATTCGAGCCCACGGTCGTAAGTCCGCTGGCGGCGATTGCCGCCTTTTACGAAATTGCCACGCACGGCCCGCAATGTTTGATCCTGACCAATCCCGGGCTAATGGGCCAACCCGATCGTTGCGAAATCGTCAACGACGTGATAGCTGGCCTCCGGCGGTTGGAAGAAGCGGCGAACCGGGGCCGGAACGCCGCTCGGCCATCATGGCTGCAAACCCCGGCGGCCAATCGCCATCATCGCCCGTTAATAGCAAAACAAATCCCCAAGAAGAAACTACTAGAAGGCTTTACGCACGCGAGCGCACCCCAAATCGAGGTGCAGGCAGGCGATCGTTCGATACGGCTGTCCAGACCGATCAATGCGATCTCGACCGAAGACGACTGGCTTGGGCAACTATTGAGTTTTTGGGGGAGTGCGCGAAGAGGCCGGCGGCTGCCCTGCACGGAGTCGTTGGACTCGCTGGAATTGCTGAATATTTCGTGTGGACGGGCGCATATCGTGGAGACGCTCAGCTCAAATCCCAATGGATACCGCTTT
Organism: Alphaproteobacteria bacterium; assembly: GCA_019237175.1. Classification (GTDB taxonomy): domain Bacteria; phylum Pseudomonadota; class Alphaproteobacteria; order ATCC43930; family CGMCC-115725; genus AP-15. The sequence continues at coordinate 1,367 of JAFAHP010000103.1, read as the reverse complement.
CGTCTGTGGGGGGCAGTCAACTCTTATGGTGGGGGCTATGCCAACCGGGCCCTCGGCGAAATGCCGCAAGGGTTAATGCGCGAGGATGCGATCGCGGATTATCGACGCGTCGTCGCGACAGGCACGCCAACCTATCACCTGATCAACATCGTCGAAAATGAGCTCTCCTACTCATATGCGCGCCTGTTGCTGCCCCTGGCTCAGGACGGGCGGCGGGTGGATCGACTTGTCGTATTGATCAACGAGAGACAGCTTCCGGAGCTCGCTGCTGCGCTGTAGGCGTTGACAGCCGAAGGACGTGACAAACAGAGAGGCGATCGCCTCTGCCCTCGTCGAGTGGCACAGGTGCATGATGGCTTTGCGCCGCTCGGGCGGAAACCAGCCGTCGACAAAGCGGTGTACCCGGGCAAAGCCGTAGACCCTCCGCCCCATGTAAGTCGCCTTGCGCGCGGCGACCTCGGCGGGCTCTCCGGGATCGTTGCGGATCATGGCGCTGTCATGGTCGAAGGGCCGGCAGTCAAGTGCAAGGGCCCGCGCAAAGTGTGGCAGCACCACTGCCAGCCGCGAAATCCCGCGATAGTCGTCGCGAATCCACAGCCCGCCGCCGTGAACAACTTCACCACCAAAAGCCCGGATCCCACACTCCACGACAAACCGAGAATCCGCACGGCGTGACCGCTTGCAAAACCACAGCTCCAACGATCGGATACATTCAAAAAAGTCGCCTACAAACAGCCGACGCAAGCAATAGGTCGCTATTGCCTCGTCAGCCGCGTTGGTTGCCAGCAACCAAAAATCATCCGCTCCAAGTTTTACATGCTTCGGATCGAACGCTTGATTTAAATGAGTGTCGCCATGACGACGACGGATAGCGGTGTATTCCCCAAAATCGCGCTTTACATGCAAAGCGATGCCGTTTCTGGCAAGCATCGCTCGAAAATCGCGTTGTGCGGTTTCGACGAGTTGCTTTTGACCTGTGGTCAGTTGGGTCATGCGATCTCCTTTTGCGGCGAGCGATGCCGCCGCAACCGAGCGAAAGACTGACAGTTCAGGAGAAAACTAATAAAACTCGATTAAAGAATTAATAAGACTGTCTGATCGCTATTCTGTCTTCGAATAGAGTGTTAACAATAAAACGAGCAATGACACTCAGAACTTAGAGCAGCTTTCACCTAGCCCGCGGCACTCCCTCACCGGGAGCGGGACGTCTTGAAGGGTTTGCGTGAACTTTAGAGCCGTTTTCATTCAGGTCGATGCACTGCCTTCGATCCCCACGGCCGGGGACGACCACCAGCCCGACCATACCGGCGAAGGCCGGTATCCATCGCCGAAATGGATCCCGACCTCCGTCGGGATGGCTCCGGGAT
>JAFAHP010000102.1 GCA_019237175.1 Alphaproteobacteria bacterium | reverse complement strand
TGAGCGCCGTTGTTTGCATCGTGTCCGCCGTCATTTGCTTGTCCGCCCTAGTGCCCCGATTCCGAAGTTCGCATCATTCTGCGGCACGATCGTTTGCGAACTTCGGAATCGAAGGGCACTAGCAGGTTATTGATCTAGACCGAACTTTACCCCAACTATGACGCAAGCGGTTGAGTTTCCTCGCTTGTTTTTTCGAGGACTGACTACAGCTGAGGTTTCAAGCCGAGCAGGTCGAATGCTCGTTGCTGGATCTCGGTGGGCGTGGCGAGAATAGCCATGGCCTGGGTTCTAGCGAGGCGGACAGTGTTGCGGGTGAGCGTTGCGAGGTCTGCGAGCAAAGTTTGGAAACTGTGCACCGGCAAGCCGTCGTCGGTGTGCTTGGTCTTGGCCTTGCGCTTGGCGGCGGGTGAAGGCTGAGCTTTGGCAACCGGGGACGCGCGCTGGGCCTCGCCGGCGGCGCGATCGTGGTCGTCGAACAGGATGGGGGCGAGGGCCTGCCGCATATGCCATTCGAGATGATAGGCGAGCATGCACAGGAACACGTGTGCTCGCACCCGTGGGCTCACCCAGTGGAAGACTGGACGGATGTCGAGATCGACGGTCTTGAGGCTGCGGAATGCCCGTTCGACGCGGGCCAGGCTCTTATAGGCTCGCACCGTATCGGCCGCATCGAGGGCATCGGGTGGAACGCTGGTGCGCAACACATAGAAGCCATCGAGGGCCGCTTCTGCGGCGATCGAGCTGTGGTCGCGCGCGAAGCTTAGCGCGTCGTGTGTGATGGTGATCAGGAAGTGCTTGGCGACCTTGCTGCGGCCGAGCAAGGCGCCGACCGCCTGACCGATCTTGTCGGCGCCACGCAACGGCTGACGTTGACGCAGAACGCGAGCCTGAATGTCCTCGAGGCCTCGCTCGGTGACATCGAGCAGGTCATCGCGTTTGCGCCTGCGCTCGTCGGCCAGGGCCGGGTTCTTGCACACGATGAGACGCTCCCCCGGGAAGTCCGGGCTTTCGATCTCGGCCAGATCGCGCTCGTCGAACAGCGAGAGCTGCAGCGGCCCCCCATCAGCCGCAAGCTTCTGGATCGCCGGCGCTCGCAGCGCGGTGATCCAGTCGAGCCCAGCGGGCAGGATCTCCTGCTCGATGCGAGCCTGAGTGATCAGGCCGCGATCGCCGACCATGACCACGCGCTTGAGGCCGAAGCGCTGCTTGAGCTTGGCGATTTGATTGCCCAGCGTCGCCGGATCGCCGGTATTGCCCTCGAATACCTCGATCGCAATCGGACAGCCGTTCGCCGCGCATAACAGACCGAACACGATCTGCATCTTGTCGCGCCGGCCGTTGCGGGGGTGGCCGAAGCGCGCCAGCTCACAACAGCGGCCTTCGACATGGCTCGAGCTCACATCGTAGAGCACCAACGTGCCATCCGTCAGATGGCGGCGCGCCAACGTCGTTTCGATCGCAGGCTGCGCCGCGCCCAGCCAGTCGAGCGTCGCGTAAACCTCCTTTGCAGTGACACGGCCAAGTCCGAGCGTGGCTCCCAGAGAGTGGATTGCTGTCGCATCATCCAAGGCACGGGCTGTGGCAAGCTTGGCAGCTGGATCGATCAGGCGCGCAACAATCAGCGCCAGCGCCAACTGTCGCCGGCGATCCGCCCCGGGCGGCAAAATCCGATCAAGCCCGATCCGACGCGCCATCCCCAAAGCCGCGGCCACGTGGCCATGCGGCAACGCGCGAATAATCTCCAAACCTTCGCCCGCCGGCACCAGCTTGTCGCCGCGCAGCGCGGCGCGAAGCGTCTCGATCTGCTCCGCAGGCCAATCCGAGAGGTTAGCCAGCGTGCGGTTCTTGACCTTGGCGCCGTCGCGATAACTCTCTCGCAGCAGAATCGCGGGGCGCGAGCCTCGGTTCGGAACAATGGCGACGTACATGTGCAGCTTGAATCACTGCATCACCCGCCTGTCAACCCAAACTGCCCAGCTTCCATGACTACAAAACTCGCCCGCCTTCAACAAAATCAATCACTTGCCGCGAAATAGGGGTAAAGTTCGGACTAACTAAGGCCGCGAAGCGCCGGCGGAACGGCCGTGCCCACCAACGATCTCGCGACAAACAAAACATTCTGGTG
>JAFAHP010000003.1 GCA_019237175.1 Alphaproteobacteria bacterium | reverse complement strand
GATCAACACCATCAAGGCGGCCATGGCCGTGTCGGGAGTGGGCAAATTACACGCGGTGCTGGGCGGCTTTCATCTCGGCCCGGCGCCGATGGATTATGTCGAGCACACGGTCGCCGAACTGAAGAGCCTCGAACCTGATGTCGTTGTGCCGATGCATTGCAGCGGCGCCAAATTCATCGCGGCGATGCAACGCGACCTGCCCGACCGGCTTGTGACCACCAACATCGGCACTCGGTTTACGTTTGGCGTGTGAGTCACCGCCCTGTCATGCGCCGGTGCTGCGAAACCGCGGGGCGACCTCGGTCATAAAGAGGCGCAGGCTCGCAATGGCGGCTTCGTGCGGCAACGGCCCGAGCCGAAACGTGGCGATGACGCCGCCGACGCCGAGCTCGGCGATTTCGGCGATCGCTTCGGTGACATGCGCCGGCGGGCCGCAGATGAAACCATGCTCGACGCTGGCGCGGGCTGACGGCAACTCGCTCGCTGGCACCTCGATCCGCAGCCCGGTCTCGCGGTAGATCCGGTTGCGCATCTCCGCGCGCGAAGCGGCCATCGCTTCGAACGCGGGGATGCCGATGCGTTCGGCGTCGGCCTGGGTTTCGGCGACAAACACGTTGCGCCACACCCAGCATTGGTCGAGGTTGCGGGCGATCCGATCATCGTCAAAGCCGGCTTCCGCCATCGCCGCGCGATAAAGTTCAAAACGCCGCCGCGTCGTCGCCGAAGACTGCACATTCATCAGAAACGGCCGCCCGGCCCGAGCCAATTCGAGCATCGAGGCTTCGCCCGAGGCGGCGCGGATCAGCGGCGGGTGCGGTTTGGTATAAGGCCGCGGGCGCAGCCTCGGCACATCCACGTTCCAGAACCGGCCATGATGGCGGAATTCGCCCTCGGTCCAGGCGCGGACCATAATTTCTTCCGCCTCGTCGAGCCGCGCCTGGGCCTCGTGATGATCGATCCCAAAGCCGGTGTAGTCATAGATGTTGTAGGATGATCCGCGGCCGAGCCCGACGGTGAGCCGCCCTTTAGTGATATTGTCGATGACGGCGATCTGCTCGGCGACCCGGATCGGATGGTGCAAAGCCATCTGCAATACCGCAAAGCCGAGCCCGGCTTGCCGGGTCGTGGCGGCGAGTGCCGCGGCAAAGCAGATCGGGTCGGCATAGGCGCAGATGCCGTCGAAATGATGCTCGGCGAGCCAGATCAGATCAACGCCCAGCTCGTCGGCCAGCTGAGCCTCGCGCAAGGTCTCGTCGATGACGATGCCGTCGCGCGCCGGATCGCGGCTGTCGGGAAACAGAAAATCGCCGAATTTCACGCCAACCCTCCGCGCCGGTCACGCTTGCATAAAAACATAAATATGCTATGTCGGCAACATGCGCACGACAGTTGATCTTTCCGACGAATTATATCGCCGGGTCAAGGCAGCGGCCGCGATGCGCGGCCGTAAGTTCAAGGATTTGGTCGAGGAAGCCCTGCGCCAGTTGCTGGCTTCATCGGAGCCCGAGATGATCGGAACAGATAGGTCGGAGCCGTCATTTCACGATGTGATGCAAGACTGCTGCGGTATTGCGACCGATACGCCGGAGGATTACGCCACCAATCCCAAATATATGGAGGGATTCGGCCGGTGAGGACCCGGGTGGCGATGGATACGGGTCCCCTCGTCGCGTATTTCTGTGAGAGAGAAGTACACCACGCCTGGGCGGTTAACCAATTCAAGGATTTCGTCCTGCCGATCCTGACCTGCGAACCTGTGCTCACCGAGGCCTGCTTTCTGCTTCAACGAGCAAAGGTGCCGCCATCACGGCTGTTGGAGAAGATCAGCCCAAGCGTTTTGCAGATCGGAATTTGCCTGACCGACGAAGCAGGCGCTGTTGCCGAGCTGATGCTCCGGTACCGGAATTTGCCGATGTCGCTCGCCGATGCCTGTTTGGTCAGGCTGGCCGAGATTTCCCGGTTACCGATCTGCACGCTGGACGACGATTTTGCGATTTATCGCGGCCGTCGCCGAACTTACCTCAAGTTGATCAGCCCTTCGTCGTAAGGCGTGAGCACCCTATCCGCAGCGCAGACTGGAAATCGGCCCGGGGCCTGGATTCACGCCTCGCGATAGCCGCAATCGAGGATGCGGGCCGGACCGTCGACCCCCGATTCGAGCACTCTGATGCTCCATTCGCGGGGGCGGCCGCCGCTTTTTGAGAACTTCTTGTTGGTCTCCTCGATTGCCATTTCCCTTGCCTGTTGTTCGCTTTCGGCGACCACGGTCGCGTAATAGATTTCCTCACTCAACGACCGGGTGCAGCTGAACTTATTCATTTTGTGATCCTCCGTCGATCCGCAGGGGATGGAGCCATTGCGAGGCGCCGTCAGGCGCGGCGGCAATCCAGCCGTCGCGGCATTCAGCGATATCGAGATTGCTTCGCTGCGCTCGCAATGACAAGGAAAGCGAGCGGCGAGCCGCCCGCGGGTTTTCATTCCGGCACAAACTGAACGCGGCCGCGCCGCTACCGGCTTCACAGCGACGGGCTCCGCGTGTAGCTTGCCGCGTTTGATTTCCTTGGGACAAATTCCACATGGCGTTTCTTGCCGACCGTCTTGCTCGCGTAAAACCATCGCCGACGATGGCGATGACGGCTCTCGCCACCGAATTGAAAGCAGCCGGGCGCGATATCGTCAGCCTGTCGGTGGGCGAGCCCGATTTCGACACGCCCCAGAACATCCAGGAAGCGGCGATCGCCGCGATGCGCCGTGGCGAGACCCGCTATACCACCTTTGACGGCACGATCGAGCTGAAGCGCGCGGCGACCGCCAAATTCAAGCGCGAGAACGGGCTCGATTACGACCCCGCCTCGCAGATCACGATCAGCGCCGGCGGCAAGCAGGTGCTGTACAATGCGATGGTTGCAACGATCAACCCGGGCGACGAAGTCGTCATCCCAGCACCGTTCTGGGTCTCCTATCCGGAAATGGTATTGCTGTGCGACGGCACCCCGGTTTCGGTGCCGTGCCCGCAAAACAACGGCTTCAAATTGCGGCCCGAGGATCTCGACGCGGCGATCACGCCCAAGACCAAGTGGCTCATTCTGAATTCGCCGTCGAACCCGACCGGTGCTGCCTATACCGAGGCCGAACTGAAGGCGGTTGCCGAAGTGCTGCTGCGCCACCCGCAGGTCTGGGTCATGACCGACGATATGTACGAGCATCTGATCTACGACGATTTCAAGTACCGCACGATTGCCCAGGTCGAGCCGCAGCTTTACGACCGCACCCTGACCGTCAACGGCGTCTCAAAGGCCTATTGCATGACCGGCTGGCGGATCGGCTATGGCGGCGCGCCCAAAGCGCTGATCAAGGCGATGGGGGCGATCC
>JAFAHP010000674.1 GCA_019237175.1 Alphaproteobacteria bacterium | reverse complement strand
GACCGGCCGGGAGGCTGAAAATAAAATCAAGGTCGATATCGCGTCGAAGTTTCGGCAGACTGTGTAAGTGATTGATCGAGCGTCGCCTCGAGTTGATCAAGGCGTTAGGGAACACGGGTCCGAACCGATCGAATGCCCGGACGGTATCGACTGAAACGTAGGGTTTTGTTGGGTCAACGGGACGGAGGAACTGAATGGCAAAAGGACCGGATCGCAATGCGCGCAACCGCGCCCGCGTCGCTCGCCGCAAAGGCAGGCTGAAAGCGAAATGGCGTCGGCAGCGCGCCCGCGCCCAGAGCTGACTACTTCGAGCGAATCCCGGCCGATTGGAGTGCGTGCAGCGGTGGATCTCGAAGTCGCTGGATACGAACGTCGCGCCGATCTCCTAGCGCAGCGCGGCGCATACCCTCTCCAGCCGCTCGAGCGAGCCGAGAACCTTGGGCTGATCGTTGGTGAGATGGCGCACGAGTATATCGGTGTAGCCGAGCGCTGCGAAAGCGCGGAACTCTTCCGCGACTTCGTCGATCGATCCGGCGATCAGCGCTTCGGCCGAGATGCCGCGATAGCCCTTGCTCAGTGCCTCGTGCAGCACCGCCCGCGCCTCAGCCGATGATGCGCCCACATGGATGTCGCGTCGCAGCGCGACCGTGCCGGGGTTTTTACCGTAAGCAGCGCAGCGCTCGCGGTAAAAATCGGCTTGTGCTTGCGCCGCCGCGCGGGTCAGGCTGGGGGAACCAATCCAGCCTTCCGCCAATCGGGCCGCCCGATCGATCGCCGGCGGCGCGCTGGCGCCGATCCAGACTTTGACGGGCTCGGCCGGACGCAGCCCGATGTTTGCGTTCGCCAGCTTGAATCGCCGAGAGGAACTTACGGTCTCCCCTGCCAGCAGGCGCCGCACGATGTCGAGCGCCTCCTCGAACGCGGAAGGACGCGTCTTGAGGCTGGCCCCCATGGCGGCGAACTGGGCTTCGCCGTCGCCGAGCCCGCATTGCATGATGAAGGGGCCCTGAGCGATCGCGGCCAACGTCCCGATCTGCTCAGCCACCAGGACGGGGTTCCACAACGGCAGCAGGAACAGGCACCCGGCGGGAGCGGCACCCCATTCCGCAAGCAGACGGCCGAGCATTGGCGTGTTCTGGTAATAGGCTGTGGGCGTTACATGGCGATCGCCGATGAACAGCGAAGCAAGCCCGGCGCGCCGTGCCGCAGCCGTGCGCTCTATCATCCGGCGCGCCCCCTCGCGCGGATCCCTTGCGTCTGCATGATTGCTCGTCAGCGAAATCCCCACTTCCATCGCATCATCCAATCGCTTGATATTTTCGATACCCGGGTGAAGACGTCGACCACCCGACCGCACCCTATCATCGAACCCTAGTCGACATGAAGTTCAGGCCGGTTGGTCTTGGACGGTTGAGGCGATTGAGGCTGGACCACAGAAATCGTAACCGGCGGCTGGGCGGGTCAGCTTTGATACCCGCCATCTAAAGATCGCAATCTCGTGATATCCGGTGTTTCTGAAGTGCTTGCGCTTGCGGGTCATGCGGCAGGCATCGTACCGCAAATGTGCGATATTCTGCTGCTGATTAGCTGCAGAAGCTGCGAATGTATGAACATCGACCAGACGCGAGGGAGGTCCGACATGCGCCTTCAGGGCAAGATCGCGATCGTCGTCGGCGCCGGGCAGAGCCCCGGTCAGGGGATCGGCAACGGCCGAGCGACGGTTTTGCGTTTTGTTCAAGAGGGGGCGAGCGTGCTTGCGGTCGACCGGGTCATCGCGTCGGCCGAGGAAACGGCGGCAATGGCTGCGAAGGATGGCGGCGAATGCGTGCCGTTCGAAGCCGACGTCACCAAAGAGGTAAGTTTGACCGCGATGGTCGCCGAAGCCCGCCGGCGGTGGGGCCGGATCGACATCCTGCACAACAATGTCGGCGTCAGCATAGCCGGCGGTGACAAGCCGCTCGAAGAACTGACCGAGGAGGCCTTTGACCGTGTCTCGGCGATCAACCTGCGCGGCACGATCATGGCGTGCAAGCAGGTGATCCCGGTCATGCGTCAGCAGCGCGCGGGGGCAATCGTCAATATTTCCTCGGTTGCCGCATTCGAGAACAGCTATCCACTCGTCGCCTACAAGGCAACCAAGGCGGCAATGATCGCCTTTACCCAACAATTGGCGCTGCACAACGCCGCCTACGGCATCCGCGCCAACTGCATCCTGCCCGGACTGATGGACACGCCGATGGCGGTAGACACGCGGGCGCGCGCCAGCAATCGCAGCCGCGCAGAAGTTGCCGCCGAGCGCGACGCGCGAGTGCCGTTGCGCGGTCGCATGGGGACCGGGTGGGACGTCGCCAACGCGGCGCTATTCCTCGCTTCGGATGAAGCGAATTTTATCACCGGGGTCGCTTTGCCGGTAGACGGCGGCGCGCTGGTGAGGATCGGCTGACCCGCCACCCTTCCCTCCCCCGCAAAGCCTACGGCGTTCACGCAAATTTTGGAGGCGAACCGAGAGCTTGCGGGATCCCTCTCCGCCCGCGTGCGGGGGGAGAGGGGGCCCATCGCGAAGCGATGGGAGGGTGAGGTGGGCCGTACGCCTACGCTCCGGAATCCCCCACCTCACCCAGCCCTCTCCGCCCCGAGGGGCGGAGAGGGAATGTCACGGCGCGCCCGCCAGCATGATCCGTGAGTACCGTAGCCCGCAAAGCGGGGATCGTCTTCTGTGCCCCCGCAAGTGGGCACGATTAGGGCGCGCGCGGGTTCAGC
>JAFAHP010000671.1 GCA_019237175.1 Alphaproteobacteria bacterium | reverse complement strand
CGAGCGAGAGCGGAGATATGGGTCGGCTGATATTTCGATCCCCTTCCGTAAGCCCCACATCGGCACTCGATATTCCGTCCCTTGAAGCTTTGCCTTTGTCTCTGGAAGTCGGTGCTCAGCGCCCCGGGATTGGCGCCATTGTCGCTTTGAGCGGCCTTGGGATCGCCGCCGCGGCGACCATTCTCGCGTTTTTTGGCACCGGGTTCTTTCTATTGAACGAATATTCCGCCGGGATCGCACGGTCGGGATCGTCGCCGGGGATTAGCGCACAAGAGCGGCCCGCGACATTGATGCTTGGAAGTACCGCTTCCCCAACCCTCCGCGACCGCGAACCCAACGGAAGGGCGCCGGTAGACCATTCCCAAGGAACCGGAGCTCTCGGCGCACCAAGGCGCCAGCCGGTGGTCTCGAGCGCGATATCAAAGAACACCAGCCCGACCCTCACCGCCACGAACCCGGGTACCCCGGCTGATGCCGCGACACCGCTTGCGGCTCCTCACGGCGCGGCGGCACCGCCGTCGGTCCAGCCGAATCCGCCCAGCGCCCTGTCACTTTCACCGATCTCGCCCCCCCGGGCCGACGCAACGTCATCGATCGCTGCCGAGGCTCGCGCGGTTGCGGTCGCGGAGCCGGAGCCAAAGACCCTGCTTTCGGCTGCCGAAATCAGGGCGCTTTTGACCCGGGGGGACGCTGCTTTTCACCGAGGAGACCTCACCTCAGCCCGGCTTCTTTATCGGCGCGCGTACGAAGGCGGAGATGGGCATGGGGCACTGGGCTTGGGCGCAAGTTACGATCCGCTGTTCCTGCGCCGCTTCCACCTCTGGACCCAAGCTTCCGACCCCGAGGTCGCGCGAACCTGGTATTTGCGGGCACGCGATCTCGGCGTACCCGAAGCCGCGGGGCGTCTCGATCGCCTGGACGCCAAACCGGTGCGTTAGCCGGGGGCGAGCGGCTGACTATCCAAATCCTCGGCTCTCTCGATTTCGATAAGGACGGCAAACCCGGCCTTTTGGGGGTCGCGGTCCTTTTCCGGCTGAACCAGGCGACGCCACACTTCTTCGTATACCGGGCCCGATTTGTATATTTTGGCGCGACCGTAAAAGCGCGCGATGCCGCCCTTTGGCAAGATACCTTCTTCGCGCAACTGCGGCTTGCGAAAGTAGACAGTCAGCGCCGTGCCGTCGTGCAAATTGGCGTTGGTCGAGCCTTTGCCGCGCTCCCACAGCGCGATATGCTCGTCGTCGTACACCATGGTGCCGCCGCGCGGCGTAATCTGGGCGTATCCGCCCGGCAGCACGCTGCCGACAAGGCAAACGTTCGCCGGAAAAGCGGTGTTGATGTGCTCATGCAGGATTTTGGGAATCTTAACCATTTGGGTCTCCTCGAGCTTGCACGTCGCTGCCGGCGAGCCGCAGCGCCACCTTATCTTATACTTTAGACGCGAAGGCCGGCGCGTGTTTTGCGGGTTGCACCCGCCGGCCTAGGCTGCAGTAGCCGGTGAACCGCGGCTGCTGCTCGAACCAGCGTCGAGCGGCGCCGTTGTCCTCAGCCATGATCAAATCGAAGGTTTCGAGCGCGCGGGGGTAGCCGGCGCGCGAGACCCGCGAAAATGAAAAGAGCGCGGCGCTTTGTCTGTCACCGCCGCTCGCGGGCGAAGTGCCCGAGCATTTCGATCAGGTAAGTGATGTCAGCCTGGAGTTGGGCGAAGTTCGAATTCTTTGCCAAGGTTTTCTGGTCCATGTAGAGCGAGCGGTCGACCTCGATTTGCAGGCTGTGGCGGCGTGCCGCTGGACGGCCTTGACGCTTGACGATCTCGACCCCTTTATAGATTTCGTTGATCCGCACGTCGTAACCCCGGCGGCGCAACACGACGGTGACGAATTCTGTGAATTCCTTGGCGCAGGTTGTGCCGTCGCGATCGCCAAGCACGAAATCGGCCGGCCGACCGATGTCGCGGGCGCTACGTTTTGACGGCATCGAATGGCAGTTGATGTGCCACACCGTCCCATATTTGCCATGCAGCCGTGTGCAGGTCTCATCGAGAACGCGATGGTACGGAACATGGCAGCGCTCGATACGGGCTAGGACCTCGTCAACGCTGAGCTTTCTGTCGTAGATCGGTGTGCTTGGCCGCGCAACCCGGCGCACTAACCCCAGTCCGGCGCGGGTGTTTTGCGACGGCGCAAGCGGTGTCGGCCACTTGCCGTCGATCAACGCTTCGTCGATGTCGTCAACCCCTCGGTTGGGATCGAGATAGCTGCGTGGAAAAAGCGCGCCGATCAACGTCGCGCCATGGGCGGGTGCAGCGGCATAGAGTTCGTCAACATACGTATCCTCGGCGCGGCGCAAGGTTTCCAGCGGGCAGCTAAAGCGGAAATCCTCGGGATAGTGCGATCCACTGTGTGGTGAATCAAAAACCAGCGGTATTTCTTCGGTCTCAGGGTCGCGGCGCCAAAGTACGCTGGGAATTACAAAGCTCATTCGACTTGGCTCGTTTATCGCTCTGCGGAGTCCGTCGTCTGCGCGCGCCCGCGGTTTTCGGCAATCCCGGATCCGGCAGCCGTCGGTTGACCTCTATCGTGCGAATTTATGGGTTGCGCATTCGCGGAGCAAGCCGGCAGCGGTCCACTGAAATCGCGCCGGGATTGGCCGCGTCTGCTTGGCGGACAAGGGTATTTGCGAGGGTGACCGTGTCGCCGATCAGGTGCAAGATGAGCTTCTTAGCCGAACAGCGGGAGTGTCGTGTGCCCGATCCTGATTACGCCGTTGAGCTGATCCCGCCGGATATTGAACCATACCGTGCCGGCAATACCGGGGTTGAATACGTCACCTCTTTTGACAGTGGGATCGCGGGACCGCATGTGATGATCACCGCGCTGACCCACGGCAACGAAATTTGCGGCGCTATCGCGCTCGATCGCCTGTTCCGCGCCGGATTGCGACCGCGTCAGGGCCTGCTGACCCTGGCTTTCGACAATGTCCCAGCCTATCATGCATTCAATCCGCGCTATCCTATTGCTTCGCGTTTTGTCGACGAAGACTTCAACCGGCTTTGGGATGAGGGCACACTCGATGGGCCCCGCCAGTCGATCGAACTCACGCGCGCTCGCGCCTTGCGTTCGTTTGTCGACGCCGCCGACTTCCTGCTCGACATTCATTCGATGCAGCATGCGACCGCACCGTTGATGCTGGCAGGAAAACTCGACCGCTCACTAGCGCTCGCGCGTAGGGTCGGCATCCCGGAATTGATTGTTCGTGATGCCGGCCATGACGCCGGCAGGCGCATGCGAGACTATGGGCTGTTCGGCGATCCCGCAGCGCAGAAGACCGCACTCCTGATCGAGGCCGGGCAGCATTGGCAGCACCGCACAGCGGAAGTGGCGAGCGACGTGATGCTGCGCTTTTTGATTGCGCTCGGCACGCTGACCCGAGATGACGCCGCCCTGCTTGGCGGCCCCGATTTCGATGCCGATCCGCAGCAGCGGGTCATCGAAGTCACTGAAGCGGTGACGATCACCGGCGACAGGTTCGAGTTTGTCGGCGATTTCCGAGGGCTTGAAGTCCTCAATCCAAAGGGGACCCTGATCGGCCGCGATAATGACCGCGAGATCCGCACGCCTTATGATGATTGTGTGCTGGTCATGCCATCGCGCCGCTCGGGCAAAGGGCAGACTGCGGTTCGATTGGGCCGTTATGTCGGCTGACCCGCGCATGCCGGCGTCGGGAATTGACGGCTCCCGCACCCGGCAGACCGCATCTCCGGCCAAACGCAGCTTCCCGCCGGTGGTTGACAAACGCGCGGGGATTCTCGTGCTCGGCACCTTGCCCGGCGAAGAATCATTGCGCGTCCAGCAATATTATGCCCATCCGCGCAATCTGTTCTGGCCGATCTTGTTTGCTTTATTCGACGCCGTTCCGGTTCGGGATTACGCGGCGAAGCTGGCGTTTGCCATGGCTCGGGGCGTGGCGCTGTGGGACGTCTGCATGGTCGGGGAGCGCGAGGCCAGCGCCGATGCGACGATCCGGAGAGAGATCCCCAACACCATCGATCGGTTGCTCGATGATCATCCGTTGATCGGTGCCGTCGCGTTCAACGGCACCGGGGCACGCCGGCTTTATGACCGCCATTTTCCGCGGCGGCCCGGTCTCACATACCTCGCCATGCCGTCGACAAGCCCGGCTCATGCGCGGCTCGATTTTGCCGCCAAGCTCGCGCGATGGACGGCATTACGGGAAATCTTGACCCAAGCGGGCACTGGATAAGGCGACGTGGCCTCGGCCCGGCGGTTTCTGCCCAAGCGCAATGGCTACCTCGCCAATTACCCGCTGAGGCTCTTCCAATCGACGCCGCGCTCAAACGCCGCGGCAGCGCGGTAGATGGTCTCCTCGTCGAAGGCTTTGGCCACCAGCATCATGCCGACCGGCAATCCGTCGATCCTGCCGCAGGGCAGGCTCATCGCCGGGTGATGGGTGCAGTCGAATTGCGGGGTGTTGGCCAGCATCCCAAGGCCGCTCTGGAGGATCTGTTCTACCGATGCATTGGCTTCGGGCAATGGGGTGGCAACGATCGGCAAGGTCGGCATCAGCAACAGATCATACCGCGCCAATACCTCGTCATAAGCGCGGCGCAACTGTCGGACCAGATTTTGCGCTTTCGCGTAATAATGGCCGCGGTAGCGGGTCACCATGTAATGGCCAAGCAGCATCGTGTTTTTGAGAGTGTCAGACAGTTCGTCGGCGCGGGCCCTCCAGCCGTTGTGGAAATCGAGCATCGAGGTGACGTAGAGTCCCTGCCAATTGAACCCGAAGCCGTTGCCCAACATCATCTGCATGGTGGCGCCCTCGGCCGCAACCGGCAGCCAGATCGCGGCACCCTGACGATGCATCGGGATCGATACGCTTTCAACCGTCGCGCCCAGACCTTTGAAGCGCTCAGCGGCCTCGTGAACGATCGCGTCCACCTGCGGCAGCGACTGCGGGTGGCCAAAACCCTCCTCGACGACGGCGATCTTCAGCCCCGGCGCACCGCGGCCCAGCGCCTCGCGGTAGGGCTTTGCCGCCGCACCGTATTGACGCGGATCGAGGCCGTCGGGCCCGGCCAAGACTTCGAGCAGCAGCGCATTGTCCTCCACCGTCGTGGTCATCGGTCCGGTGTGATCCAGTGTCAGCTCGATCGGCATGATCCCGGTATAGGGCACGAGGCCGTGGGTCGGTTTAAGCCCATAAATGCCGCAGAACGAAGCGGGGATGCGGATCGAACCGCCTTGGTCGCCGCCGAGTGCCATCGGCACTTCGCCCAACGCGACTACCACAGCACTCCCTGACGACGAGCCGCCGGCCGAATAGCCCATGCGGTGCGGGTTGTGCACGGGGCCGGTGGCGCTGGTGTGGCTGCCGCCCGAAAAACAAAAATATTCGCACACGGTCTTGCCGACAATCGTGCCGCCGGCGTCGAGAATGCGCGCCGCGACGGTCGCGTCGACATCCGGCACATAGCCTTCCATTGTCGAAGCGCCGTTCATCATCGGCACGCCGGCGAGGCAGATATTGTCCTTGAGCGCTATCGTCTTGCCCTTGAGCGGGCCCTCCGCGGCGCCGGCGATCTCGGTCTTGATGTACCAGGCGCCGTAGCGATTTTCCTCGGCCGCAGGCCGCCGGCCGGGGAGGCGAGGGTAGGTGACGGCGGGCAGCTCATCTGGCATTCGGTCAAGCGTGTTGTATGCTGCAAAAGCGGGGATCAAGGCGTCGTGGTGGGCGGCGAGGTCGGCGTCAGGCAAGGTAAAACCGAGCTCACCAGCCACTTCGCGCAGTTGCTCCAATGTGGGACGCTTGACGGTATCGAGCGACATCACATCTGCTCCCTGGTTTACCGAGGTATCGCCAAAATATCGTAATTAGCCTGTCGCCCCCACTAATGAACGATCAGATTAGCTACTGAGATCTCTCATCTTGTCATACCGGCCCACGGGTCCGGCCTCCGGCCGGCCCGAGGATACCCCCGGGCCAAGCACCGACGGGCCTTCGCTGGTGTAACCCGGGGGCCGGCCGGTATCCATGGCCGACATGGATCCCGACCTCCGTCGGGATGGCGAGGCTGCAGATCTCGCCGCATTTCCCTCCTGCGCACGCGCTGCGTTATTCACTCCTGGCGCCGCACCAACGCGTCCCGGAATTTGCGAGGGACGGTTGGAGAGGGGCTATTGGAAGTGCGGCATCACCTCCTCGCAGAGCAAGCGCATCGCGTTGAGCACATGGGTGTGTGGGATCAGCCCCCCACAATTGAGCTCAGCCAAGATTCCGTCGATGCCGAACTCGTCCTGCAGATAACGCAGCTTCTCGCTGACCTGGTGCGGGGTTCCGATCAGCACTTGGCCCTCGA
>JAFAHP010000459.1 GCA_019237175.1 Alphaproteobacteria bacterium | reverse complement strand
TTGCGCGTCTGCTCCGAGCCGATATTGCCGACCACCACATCGCCGGTGGCGATGCCGATGCGGATGTCGATCTCCGGAAAGCCGCGCCTGAGCCCGGTGAGATCGGGCAATTCGGCGCGGAACGGGGCAATGGCAGCAAGCTGATCGAGTCCCGCGAGACAAGCAAGCCCGGCATGCTCCTCGGCACTGGTGAAGGGCGGGCCCCAAAACGCCATGATCCCGTCGCCCATATACTTGTCGATGATGCCGTTGTTATGCCGCACCGGCTCGGACATCACCGCCATGTACCGGTTCAGCACATTGACCAGTGCGCCCGGGGTCATGCCTTCGCTGAAGGCAGTGAACCCCTGCATATCGCAAAACAAAATGCTCATCTCGCGGCGTGAGCCCTTGGCGTCGGTCAGCTCCGGCCGGTCGATCAGACCGGCGACGATGCGCGGATCGACATATTTGCCGAATGTGTCGCGGATCCGCGCCTTGACCCGCAATTCGCCGACCATGCTGTTGAACGACTGAGTCAACGAGCCGATTTCGTCGCGTGAGGTAATCGGGACGACGGTGTCGAGCGCACCGTGCTCGACTGCAGTGGTACCGAGCAGCAGGCGGCGCACCGGACGCACGAGACCAAGGGTGACCGCGGCGGCAAAGGTCAGGCCGAGCAGCGCAGCAATCGCCAGCAATGCCACGCCGATCGTAACGACGCGCCGCTGGTAGGCGCGAGTGCCGACGATAGCGGCACTCGCGAGCCGCCGCATCTCGTTGCGCGCGGCGTCGATCCTGCGGTCGAAATCGTCGCGCAAATCGTCCAGTTCGCCGAGCAATTCGCTGGCCACTGGTTTGTTGCCCGCCTCTGCGGCAGCGAGCAACTTGCGGAGGATCCCTTCGTAACGCTGCCGTTCGTCTTGCAAATCTTCGATTTTGTCATCGAGGCGCGCCAGCGCGATGTTGTCGTCGAAATCGAGGGGATCGGCGATCTGCCGGTTGATGTATTGACGCGCATCGGCAATCCGTTCGTCGCTCGCCTTGCCGAAGCTCGCAACTTTTTGGCCCAAATCGGCGCGTTTCGCGGCATTGTCCCCGGGTTCGGCGATCGCCAGCAGCAGCCGGCGGACATAGGCCGATTCTTCAACGGCTCGAATATTGGCCTGGGCGAGCGCGACATAGGCCGGGAAATAGTTCTGATCGATGATGACAAGCTGATCGTCGACAGTGCGCGTCATCCGCATGCTCAAGAGCGCCACAGCCGTCATCAGGATCAGCAGTCCCACGGCGATGCCGAAGATCTTCAATCCGATCGGAAAACGCATGACGCCGCCTCCGAGCGGCAAGAAACCGGCGGCAAGACCGTCCGGCCGCCGCTACAATCGAATCAACGCTGCTATTTGCCGCAATCTTCAAGGGGAAACCATGACCAAAGATCCGTGGAGCTGGAACGCGGCATCTGCCGGGCTCGATCGCCGCCAGTTCCTCGCACACGTATCCCGTTCCGCGGCCGTGGCAGCAATGCTGGCGCTCGGCGCCCGTCGCGGCTTTGCCGACGACGGCGAGCCGATCGTCGAGACGACATCGGGCAAGATCCGCGGGGTCTCCGCCGGGGATGTGCAAGTCTTCAAGGGCGTTCCCTACGGTGCCACGACCACCGGAGCAAACCGTTTCATGCCGCCACGAGCGCCCGAGCCGTGGACCGGAATCCGGGACGCCATCTCTTATGCTGGTCACGCGCCGCAATGGCCGTCGACCACGCCGCGGCGAGCGGAGCTCAAGACCTTGCTCGGCCCGCCCGATACGACACCGACAAGCGAGGATTGCCTGACATTGAATTTGTGGATGCCGAGCCCGAGCGGCGGGGCGAAACGGCCGGTCATGGTCTGGCTGCATGGCGGCGGAATGGCCTATGGCTCGGCTAATCGGCCCGTCTACGACGGCACCAATCTGGCGCGACGCGACAGTGTGGTCGTCGTCGGCGTCAACCATCGGCTAAACGTCTTCGGTTTCCTGCACCTCGCCGATATCGGGGGCGAGGCCTATTCGCACTCCGGCAATGCCGGGATGCTCGATCTCGTTGCCGCGTTGCGCTGGGTGCACGACAACATCGAGCGGATCGGCGGCGATCCCGGCAATGTGACGATCTTTGGAGAATCAGGGGGCGGCGGCAAGGTCAGCACGTTGCTCGCGATGCCGGCTGCCCGGGGCCTCTTTCATCGGGCGATCATCCAG
>JAFAHP010000277.1 GCA_019237175.1 Alphaproteobacteria bacterium | reverse complement strand
TTGGGATTACTTGCCCACCCTCGGAGCGCAATTGCCGTCCGATTGGACAGCGAATTGCGTCTCAGGCTAACAGACCAACTGCTCATACATTGTTCCTGCTACCGCGGCATGCCTTCGGCGCCAGCGGGGACATCGTAGAAGGCGAGGGTCATCGACACCATCGAATAGTAACCCATCAAGCAGATCACGTCGGTGACGCCCTCATGGCCCAATGCCGCGACGGCGCGGTCGTAAAGCCCCCTTGCGACCCAGCGCGAATTCGCCAGGCAGGTTGCCATCTCATAAACAACCTGCTCGCGGGCGTCGGCAAACGAGGTCGGCAGTCCGGACAGGATGGCTTCGACCTTGTCGGCCGGCAGCCCGGCGGCCTTGCCGGCGCGTTCATGCGCGCCCGTCGGATAGATCGAATGCCATTTGCTGCAAATGACGTTGACGGCGATCTCGCGCTCGCGCTCCGAGAGCGAATAGCCGGTGCGGAAATAGGCACCGAGCGGTCCCGCCGCCTTCGCCAGTTTCGGGTTGTGCACCCAGATCTTGGTTGGCCCCGGCAGGCGGCCGCGGGTTTCGATCAGCGAATGATAGGCCTCTTTCTGTTCGGCCGTCATTCGGTCATAGGGAGTTTCGGTAAAGCGGCCAAAGGTCGGCGTCTCGGGCATTTTTCGGTTTCCTTCCCCTGGGTTAATTCGGCCGCATCCTGCAACATGCACGCGATGCTGTCGACATGCAGCAACGCGGGTCAGGTGAGGGCCGCTATCCGCTGACTTCGCGGTCGCTCTCCATCAGCTGCCGCCGTTGACCGAGCGGCTGACGACGACGCCGCTGATCACCGGACCGGTCACGGTGTTGATCAACGTAAATACCTTCTGCAGTTCGGTCAGCGGCGCGTTGGCGACGTAGATCACATCTTTGTCTTCGATCGGGAAGCGCTGCGCATAAAAATAGCTCTGGGCGTCTTTCAGGTTGAGCCGATAGACGACCGGCGAGGTACCGTTGGGGCCGGTCGCCAAGGGAGCGGCATTGAGCGCGCCGACGACCGAAGACGGCTCAAAGCGGAACAGAAACACCCCTTGCGGGTCGGCGCGCATATCCTGCAGCCCGCCGGCCTTGGCCAGCGCTTCGGCCAGCGTCATCCGTTCGGCGGCAAAGGGGACTTCGGCGTTTTGCGTGGTCGCGCCGAACACCGCGAAGGTTTGCGGCACCTCGACCAAGGTCAGCACATCGCCGGGCCAGACATAGATGTTCTCGGCCGGATCGGAAACCAGCTTGGCCATCGGGATCGTCACCGTCACACCGTCGCGCGAGATGCGAACAAAGGTATGGTAGACTGGCGCCTTTGCCCCGCCGGCGGCGGCGATCAGGTCGAGCAGACGATCGCCACCGACCGAGAGCGGGACGCGGGCGCCGCTGACGACTTCGCCCGAGACGGTCGCGGCGTTGGTGACGCTTTTGGGAACGGTGACGATTGCCTGCGGTTCGATCGCCTTGCCCGCAAGGCGGTTTTGGATTTCGTCTTGAACTTCGAGCGGTGTGCGCCCGGCGACCGGAATACGGCCGGCAAACGGAACACTGATCGCCCCGTCGGCGCCGACGACCTGCTCGGGAAGCGTCACGCTGGTGGACCCTCCGGACGCCCCTGCGGTCGCGCCAGTGGTTGGCGTCGCGCCAAAAAGTCCTCCCGGCGCCGCCTCCCAGATCGACACCGAAACACTGTCGCCGATGCCGATCTTTGGCGGCGGCGGTTTGCCGTAGGATTGAAACCGGGCGTGAAAGCTGGCACCCGGCTGTGCGAGCAATGTCGTGACGACATGATTGTCGACATCGACAAGCACAAAGTGGCGTTGCCCGTTGGTTGTCGCTTGCTCAAAGACTTGGCTGACTGTCGGCCCCGCGGTGGGGATTGTCGAGCACCCCGCCAAGGCGACCGCGCCGAGGCTCGCAAGGGTGGTGACCAACTTCATTACATGCGCGGGACGGTTGCCGAATAGACAGAGATATTCTATCACAGAGAGCAACGACGCAAGGGTTCGATCTTTTCGCGAGGAGTGCCAAGGGCAGTGGTGGGAGCTGAAACAAACTTCGGCCGACGATAAAGATGCGGACGACGATCGGGGTCGCGGCGGCACGCGAATCCGGCTGCGGTTGCGCGCAGAGATCGCCGATCTTCGCGCCGACATCCTCAAATGGGTGATCGGCGCGATTGGTTTGACCATTATTTGTTATTTGGCCCGGTCCGCCTCTCAAGGTCTCTGCCGACGCGCCGATTGCGGCACCCGTTGAGCCCACGAATTCACCGGCGCGCCAGTGCGAATTCGGGTTGCGGGGATATCTTGGGGATACCCGATGCGGCGGCCGCTGGGTCTGCTCGTTTGGACCTGATTTAACGTAATGGCGTCCCCGGCGTGACTCGAACACGCGACCCACAGTTTAGGAAACTGTTGCTCTATCCGGCTGAGCTACGGGGACCCCAATCGGATCATACGCGGCCGGGCCGGCCGGCGCTAGCCCATCGCCGCCGTGACCCAGGTTTGCACCGGCTGCGCGTCGTCCTGTCGGATGGCTTGCGCCGCCAACGTCTCATAAGCATGCTGATTATCTCAGTTGCTTACCAGTCTGCAACCCTGCAATGATCAAACGCTTGGTTGCGGGCGCGTCCGTCAACGCATTAGTCTGGCTGCGGAAGCAGTGGAGAGGCGGTCATGGATTGGGCCGAGCGTCAGGTCGAAATTGCGGGAATCAAGCTCTACCTGTCGCGCGCCGGCAGCGGACGCCCCGTCCTGGTATTGCACCACGATATCGGCAGCCCGGATCGGCTCGATTTCTACGATGCGCTGGCGGGCCGGTTCGATGTGCTCATTCCGCATCACCCGGGCTATGGCAAGTCGGAGCGGCCGCTATGGCTGCGCAGCGTGCGTGACGTCGCGGTGATGTACCAATGGCTGCTGTCGGATCTCGGAATAGAGCGGCCCTCTCTGGTCGGGCTCGGCTTTGGCGGCTGGATCGCCGCCGAGATGGCGGTCATGGCGCCCGATCGCCTGCATCGGCTGGTGCTCGTCGGAGCGATGGGCCTCAAGCCGCCGGAGGGTGACATCTTCGACCAGGCGATCGTCAGCTATATCGATTACGCCCGCGCCGGATTTCACGACCAGGCGGCTTTCGCTCACGTCTACGGCGATGTCACGACTGATCAATTGGTCGAATGGGACATCTGCCGCGAGATGTGTTTTCGCATCGCCTGGAAGCCGTACATGTACAGCCAGACGCTGCCGCACCTGCTCGGCGGGGTGAAGGCGCCGGCTCTTGTCGCTTGGGGCGACGACGACAAGATCGTGCCCCGCAGTGCCGGTGAACTTTACGCGGCGGCGCTACCTAGGGCGCGGTTCGAAATCGTTCCTGCCGCCGGACATTGCGCCGAGATGGAGCAGCCCCAACTGCTGGCCCCGCTGGTCGCCAGGTTTATTGCGGAAAACTGACGTATTGCGGGAGCTGCGGCGACGTGCCGAAGCGCGAAAGGAACAGGAGGAAATCATGCATGTGATGTATTTCACCGAGCAGCCGATGTCGGCCTATCCGGCCGACATCGGGCTGGAATTCGGCGCCACCGCGCTGATGTTCTCGAACAAATATTTCGATCCGGTCGCCGGCAGCCGCCTCTACAACGAATACCTCGAGCAATACATCTACGCCGAAGAGATGGGTGTCGAAGGCTTTATGCTGAACGAGCACCACAACGCGCCGTTCTGCATGCAGGCCAAGTGCAACATCTTTGCCGCGATCCTCGCCGCCGTTACAAAAAAAGCAAAGATCGTGCTGCTCGGCAACCCGCTGCCGTTGGCCGAGAATCCGGTGCGGCTTGCCGAAGAATTGGCGATGATCGACATGATCTCAAAGGGGCGACTGGTTTCCGGCTTTGTCCGCGGCGGCGGGCAGGAGCAGCTCGCGAATGGTGTCAGTCCGGCCTACAACCGCGAGCGCTTCGAGGAGGCGCACGACCTGGTCGTCGCCGCGTGGACGCGCGAGGGGCCGTTTCGCTGGGAAGGCACGCATTACCAGCACCGCGTTGTCAACCCGTGGGCGGTGCCATTGCAAAAGCCTTATCCGCGGGTATGGATCCCGGGTGTGCTCAGCAAAGAAACCATCATCTGGGCGGCGAAGCAGCGTTATCCCTACATCGCCCTCAACACTTCGATCGAGGCGACGAAAAACATCTGGAAGCTCTATGACGAAGTCGCCCACGAGACGGGCTACGAGGCGGGGCCGGAAAACCGCGGTTATCTGCAACAGGTCCACGTCTCCGACAGCGAAGAAAAGGCGGAAAAGAACGCCCGCCAATTCCTGTGGATGCAGGGCGAGTTCACTGGGCTTGCGCATCCGGTGTGGTCGAGCCCCGCGGGCTACTTCTCCCCCGAGCATCGCCGTCAATTTGTCGAATTCGCAGTCGGACGGGCAGAAAGCCCGCGCGGTCGCCCAACCTTCGAAAAGCAGGTCGCCGACGGACGGGTCATCTATGGCACGCCAAAGACCGTCATCCCGAAATTGCGCCGCGTCCTTGAGGAGACACGGCCCAGCATATACGGGCTGTGGGGCAACGACGGCAGCGTCAGCAACGATGATGCGCGGACCTGTATCCGGCTATTGGGCCAGGAAGTGATGCCGGCGATGCGCGAGATCGGGAACGAACTAGGGCTAAAGGACCCGTTCGAGGCGAATGCACCGGTCCACTTGCGCTATTCGACCGACCTCAAGCAGTTGGCGCAAGCCGCCGAATAAGTCCGGTGCGGCAATCGGTTTCGGCGCGACGCCGCGGCCAGCAGCGCACCAGGG
>JAFAHP010000243.1 GCA_019237175.1 Alphaproteobacteria bacterium | reverse complement strand
CAACAACCACAACATGATGATCGACAGCAAGGGCCGGATCTGGCTGACGGCGTCGGTGCGCGGCCTCGACAATCCAGCCTTCTGCAAAAAGGGGTCAAACCATCCCTCGGCGAAGCTCTTCCCCCTCGCGACGAGCCATCGGCAGCTCGCGATGCTCGATCCCAAGACGATGAAATACACCTTTGTCGACACCTGTTTCGACACCCACCATTTGCAGTTCGGCTTTGACAAGGACGACACCTTGTGGACATCAGGCGGCGGGCCGGTCGTCGGCTGGCTCGACACCAAAGTGTTCGACGACACCGGCGACGCTGCGAAGGCGCAGGGCTGGACCGCGCTGGTGCTCGACACCGACGGCAACGGCAAGCGCGACGCCTACGTCGAACCCAATCAGCCGGCCGATCCGGCCAAGGACAAGCGGATTGCCGGCGGCTTCTACGCCATCATGCCCAGTCCCGCCGATGGTTCGGTGTGGGGGACGGTCGGGGTGTTTGCCGGCAAGGGTGCGGTCGTGCGGCTCAATCCCGGCGCCAATCCGCCGGGCACCGCACTCGCCGAAATCTACAACGTCCCGCTGCCCGGTTTCGGGCCGCGCGGCGGCGACATCGACAGCAAGGGTGTGGTTTGGGTTTCACTCGGCAGCGGCCATCTCGGCAGCTTCGATCGCCGCAAATGCAAAGCGCCGCTTAGCGGGCCCAAGGCGACCGGCGACCAATGCCCCGAGGGCTGGACATTCTATCAGTACCCGGGGCCGGGTTTTGCCGGCATCGGCCCAAACAGTGCGGAGGCGAGCTATTACACCTGGGTCGATCAGCACAACACCTTGGGTCTCGGGAACGACGTGCCGATCTCGACCGGCAACGAAAACGATGCGCTCTTGGCGCTGGTCAACGGCAACTGGGTGGTGCTGCGTGTCCCCTACCCGCTGAGCTTTTATGCCAAGGGACTGGACGGCCGCATCGATGATCCGAACGCGGGATGGAAAGGGCGCGGGGTGTGGACGACGAGCGGCGACCGCGCGCCGTGGCTCAAGGAAGGAGGCAAAGGCACCGTGCCGATCGCCTTCCATTTCCAATTCCGCCCCAACCCGCTCGCCGATTGACGGCACGTGAGGAGGAACATCGGGACCGACACCCTTGCCTGTTCGAGCTGCCGGCTGGGTTCCTGAAACAGGTCCCTAAATTTGACCGAGTGCCTCAGTCGGCCTAGACTCCAGGGCTGGAAGGCGGAGATTGGGTGATGGCTGGAAAGGAAATTGAAGTACTCGAAACCACAGCCGGGCAGGTGACAAATGTGCTCGAACGGCTTGGTGTTGCCAAGGAGCGCATGGTCACGGTGATGATCGAGCCTGACGACTGGCTCACCCAGGCCCGGAAGGAATCCCGCCGCCTGGTGATCGCTGCCGGTCTCAGCGACGACGACATTGATCGGCTGATAAAGCAAGCTCAAAAGGAAGCCGCGCCGCCTGCTGAATGAGGCTGGTCGTCGACACGAACGTCTTTGTAAGCGCGGTCCTCAAGGAGAACTCGCTACCATTCTTCGTTGTCCGCTGGGTCGAAAGTAGTGGCGGCCTCCTCAAATCCCTTGCAACCGAACAGGAATTGCTGGCCGTTCTGCAGCGACCGTATATCGCGCGGGTGACGAGCTCGTCGTTTCGCGAAGGCCTGGTAAAGATCCTGGCCGGCGCCGAACTGGTCACGATCACCGAGCGGATCGCGGTGTGCCGCGATGCTACCGACGACAAATTCTTGGAGCTGGCCGTTAAACGGCCACGCCGATCTGATAGTCTCCGGCGACGCTGATCTGCTCGCCCTCAACCCCTTCCGCGACATACCGATCGTGCCGCCGGCCACCTTCGTGCGCCAAGCGCTGGGATAGCATCAGACCTGCTTCCGTTGCCGGCCGGCTGATCGTCGCGGTTCCAGCTGCAACCCCCAACCCGCTGGCGGATTGAGCGCGCGCGCCGCTGGGCGCCCCATCGCATCGCTGGGGCCGCGCGGTGAGCCCAGGGACAACTCCGTCGCTTGTCCGGGATCCGCCGCGTGCCTCTGCGTCAGACCGCGTTAGGCTCGTTGGCTCGCGGGCAACAGCGCCTCACGGTATTGCGGGCGCAGGATGTCGAGCTTCATCGGCACCGGGGTTCCGAGCCACAGCGCATTCTTGCTGTGGTCGTCGTAGGAACTGTCGGTCAGAGGATGAACCAGCACATCGAGGCCG
>JAFAHP010000077.1 GCA_019237175.1 Alphaproteobacteria bacterium | reverse complement strand
CGGCGAACTCGGGATCTGGTCGCGCCCGCCGATCGTGAGGGTATTGTGCCCGGCGGCCTGCGAGCGGTAATACCGCCATCGCCGCCCGGAACGTCCGTCGACGCCGTGATCGAAATAACCCGGCAGATCGTAATCGTCCGAACCCATATCGACGACCCAGCGACACCGGGCTCCATCAACAACAAAGGTCCCGGCATCCGCCTGCGCGTGCAGCCATATCTCTTCGGGGGGCGGAGTATGGTCGCCGATCCAGTCGGAAACGTTGCCGCCCTTGATCGCCAAATATACCGGGCGCGTCTCGACAGCAGCTGACCAGGTGTTACGAAAGCAGGCGAGATCGCCGCTGCGAAAGATTTTACCCGTCGGCAGGTCGAGCCTCGCCGGTTCGGCTTTGCGCCAACTCGGCCAGATCACCGTAAAGGGCAACTGCCACCCCTCATTGTTGCCTGACAACCAGCCGTCGATCGGTCTGCCGAAACGATGGGCAAACCAGGCGAGAGAGGACGCGTCATAGTGCTGTTCCGAATCCCCAAAATTGAACGCGGCGCCGAACGGGCCGACGGCGTGCAACGCAAAATCACCTGTTTGCGCAAAGCCGGGCATCCCGCTAAGCCCAAAGCTATCGCCCAGTGTGCTCTCCAGCGCCGCGGCCATCAACCCGGCGTAGCGCATCGCCAATGACCAATAACTCAGCCCCTCGCGCCACGCGCCATCCGGCGCCAGGGCCGACAGCGCGTTCCACATCGACACCACACCATATCTTAAAAGTTTGGCCGCTTGAGCGCGGTCGGAGGTCAGCATGGAGAGTGCGGCGACAAGAATGCCGGAATTTGATACCACCGTGCAATTATCGCGCCGACGCGGCCACAACGACGAGCGATCCTCATAGGCGGCAAGCGCCGGCTCCAGAACGTTGCGGCGCAACCCATTCTCGATCTCATTCCGCTCGTCCGCCGGCAACATGTCGAAAAGCCAGTCGTAGGCGAGAGCGACAGCGACGGCGGTTTCGGCGCAGTCGAGAAAGGAGCGGATCACCGGCCGAGGCTTCCAGCTCTTCTCTGCGGCGAACCGGGCGAGCGCCTCGCGCGTCGCTGCGAATGCTCTTTCGGCAAGCGACTGGTCGGCGGTGAGCGCGATGAACGCAGTGTTGATCAACCGCCGCGCCCGCCGTTTAATCAGCATCCGCGGCTCCGCCGTCGACGGCGGCGGGGAGGGGTCGGACAGCAGTTTTTCCCAGCGTGCCTGCAGCGGCTGATTGGCGATCGCACGACCACGGATTTCCGGCAAATCGGCCGGGTGGAAGAGCAAGTAGGGATGGGGAAGAGCAAAGCGCGCAACCGCCTGTTCGAGCGCCGCGCAATCCGGGCCCGCAGTTGCTTCAAAGCCGAGTACTCGCGCGCTGTCGAACGGCAATCGAATTACCCGAAAATCGGAACGGCATCGCCGAGCGAGCCGTCTCCTCCGGTTACGCGAGATTGATTATCAGTTTGCTTCGATGAAGCGTCTCCGACTGTTGGCGGTAAGGGGCGGCGGCGCCGGCTAAGCCTGAGCCAGCAGTTGACCCAGGAAATCGTCGCGCCAAGCGGCAAGGTTGAACTTGCTGCGCAACGATACCTTCGAGCGATCCTTATGCATCAGGTTGAGTGCCATGTGGCGCAAAATCGCAAGATTGTAGGGGCTGTTGTCGCGCCCGCTGCGGATCTGGTCTTCGTTCATAACGACGTTGAGGATCCAGTGCAGGCGGTTCTCGACCCCCCAATGCGAGCGCACAACCTGCCCGAGACGTTCGGCCGAGAGCGGAGCGCTCATGAGATAGTATCCCGTCTCGGTGCTCTTTTTTGAACCAGCCTTGGAGCCCGTTTGCCGGATTCGGATGACGCGGCCAAGAGCCCGCAGACCCGGCCAATGGTGGCGCTCCTGAAGCCAATCGATGTCGGTCGCCACGAGACCGATTCGGGTCTCGACGCGCCCGTGATCGCGATCGTGGGTGGCGCAACTTTTCGCCTTTTGGTGTCT
>JAFAHP010000014.1 GCA_019237175.1 Alphaproteobacteria bacterium | reverse complement strand
GCCTAGGCCTCTCCCGCCGAGCGCGGGGCGTCGCCCCTCACCCCAACCCTCTCCCCGCGCGCGGGGCTACGGCATTCACGGATCTTATAGCCGTACACTGCCTTTATCTTTCCCTCTCCGCCCCCGGGGGCGGAGAGGGCTGGGGTGAGAGCCTGCCCCGGACTTGATCCGGGGAGGGGGATTCCAGAGCGCTCGCCACTGCCCACCTCACCCTCCCCATCGCTGATGCGATGGGTCCCCTCCCTCTCCCCCCGGCCAGCGGGCGGAGAGGGCACCCTTCGCAACGGCTTGGAAAGCCTCGGGAATTTGTGTGAACTCCATAGCCCAAGTTGGGGGAGGGAGGAGGGTGAGGGGGCGCTGCCAGGATCTTCTGGCATTTCAGAACCAAGGGTGCGTGTTCCGCGATCGGGTTGACGCTATCTGACCGCCTTTAGGTGGCCGTCTTCGATCGCGACGATACGGTCGAGGCGGCGGGCGAGCTCCATATTGTGGGTCGCGATCAGCGCGGCGAGGCCGGTGCGGCGGACGAGGCCGATCAGCGTGTTCATGACGCCATCGCCGGTCGCATGATCGAGATTGCCGGTCGGCTCGTCGCCGAGCAGTATTTTTGGATCGTTGGCAAGCGCCCGGACGATCGCAACGCGCTGCTGCTCACCGCCCGAAAGCCGTGCCGGCCGGTGTGCCGCACGCGATGCCAGCCCGACCGCGGCCAGCAAGGCGGCGGCTTTCTCACGCGCCCGCACGCGGCCAACCCCGGCGATCATCTGCGGCAGCATGACATTTTCGAGCGCCGAAAACTCGGGCAGCAGGTGATGGAACTGGTACACAAAGCCGAGTTCGGAACGACGCAGCAGAGTCCGCCGCTCGTCCGACAAATCGCCGCAATCGGCGCCTGAAATCATTACTTTCCCGCCGTCCGGACGTTCGAGCAGCCCGGCAACATGCAGCAAAGTCGACTTGCCGGCGCCAGATGGGCCGACCAGCGCCACGATCTCGCCCCGATTGAGGGTCAAATCGATCCCATCGAGGACAACGATTTCGGCGCCCGCGCTTTTGAAGACGCGCCCCACCGAACGCAATTCCAGCGCCGGCATTGTCCGAACCTGCACCTCGCATCCTTCGAGACTGCCACACGATGTTGAGGAGCGACCGCGGTCGGCTTCTCGAAGGGGTGGCGTCGTCAGAGACTGTGAAAAAATCGCCATGCCCGGTCATTCCGGGGCGCGGGCGATCCCCGGGACGGCCCGCAAGGGCCGGCCGCCCGGGGACGCAAACCCGGAACCTGTGAACACAAATCTGTGAAGGCCAGGCAAAGGCAGGTGTTCACAGGTTCCGGGCCTAGCCCTTCGGGCGATCCCGGAATGGCTCATTTGAGATCTCCACCTTAGGGACATTTTCAGCGCTCTGAAAAGCGGCCTCTCTGGGCTGCGGCTCGAAACAATTTGGACCTCATTCAGCCAATTACGTCACTCGTAGCGCAGCGCCTCGACCGGGTCGAGGCGGGCGGCGCGCCACGACGGATACAGTGTGGCGAGAAACGACAGAGCCAGTGCCATCAGCACGACGGCGCCGACCTCGCTCCAATCGATCCGGGCTGGTATCCGGGTGAAAAAGTAAATCTCTGCCGAAAACAGATTAACGCCGACGATATTCTGAACAAACTCGCGGATCGCCTCGATGTTGCGGGTAAATGCGACGCCGAGCACCAGCCCGGCCATGGTGCCGACAATGCCGATGCTGGCGCCCGACAGCATAAAGATGCGGAGGACCATGCCGCGGGAGGCACCCATCGTGCGTAGGATGGCGATGTCGCGGCCCTTGTCTTTGACCATCATGATCATGCTCGAGATGATGTTGAAGGCGGCAACCACGATGATCAAAGTCAGGATCAAAAACATGACATTGCGCTCGATCTCGACGGCATTGAACAGGCTGGAATTGGCCTGTTGCCAGTCGGCAATCCGCACATGCTCATCAAAAGCGGCGGCAATTGCCCGGCTCTGCCGCCAGACCTGATCGGGATCGCTGACAAACACTTGCAAATAACTTGCAGCATCGGGAACGCGAAAGAAAATCTGGGCGGCAGCGAGCGGGACATAGATGTAGCTGTTGTCATACTCGTACATGCCGACATCGAACAGCGCCGCAATATGATAGGTCTTCAGCCGCGGCATCGTGCCGAAGACCGTGGCGGTCCCCTGCGGTGAAATCAAAGTGACCGGGTCGCCTACCGCAGCGCCGAGGCGTATGGCGAGACGATAGCCGATAGCGATCCCGTCATCGCCGAAATCGTCGAGCGAACCACCGACTATATGGGCCGAGACGAGGCGCAATTGACGCAAATCCTGCGGTGCGATCCCGCGCACCAAAGCACCTGCGGCACCGCGGTCGGTGGTCGCCATGACCTGGCCTTCGACAATCGGGATCGCGGCGGTGACCCCGGAAATCTCGTCGACTTTTCTTGCCGCGATTTGGTAATTGGCAAGTGGCCCCGAAACCGCATAGACGCCGAGATCGCCGTTGAGGCCGAGGATCCGGCCCAACAAATCGGCGCGAAACCCGTTCATGACCGACATGACGATGATCAAAGTAGCGACGCCGAGTGCTATGCCTAAGAGCGAAAAGATGGCGATGACCGAGACAAAACCTTCCTGTCGCCGCGCCCGCAGATAGCGAAACGCAACCATCCGCTCGAAGGTGTTGAACATCACGCGGTGGTCTTTCCTCGACGGGGCGGAGTCGTGAGGTGGGTCGAGCCCGGCGGAAAAGCCAGGGAAACCCATCGTTGTAAATTCCACCCGAGCTGATGGGTTTCGCTTGCCGCTCGATCCATCCCTACAGGCTACAGACAACGATAGTCGCGAATTGGCTCAATCGCGGCCAGCGCGTCCTCGGTATATTCGATATCGCCATTCCAATAATCGATCAGCACCCTTTCGTTCAGCTTTATCCATCGCCTGACCATATCAAATTCCTGTGCGCTCATCCGGCCGCGGATCAGGCGAGGCCTCGGCCGAACGGCGACAGTAAACATTTCCGAAGGGTGCAGTTTCGCCGCCCGGCCGAGCTTGATGCGAACGTCGTGGCGGGCTCCGCCCTTTTGCGAAATGAATACGACAAAGGGCAAGCCGGTGCGCTCGGGCCGCAAATTCGCCACGTCGAACGACGCCTGCCCGGTCGTTTCTTTAAACCCGGGTTTGTCGCGCCTCGCTGACAATGACCCACGCATGAGAAGCTATTGGACCCTCAGGCCGCGGACAGGCGGCTGAGTGCCGCGTCGGTTGTCATATCCTCGCGTACCCCGGAGCGGCGGTTCTTGACCTCGACGGTGCCGGCCGCAAGGCCACGCGGCCCGACGACGATCTGCTCGGGCAAGCCGATCAGGTCCATCGTCGCGAATTTGGCGCCCGGCGACTCGTCCCGGTCGTCATACAGCACCTCGATGCCGGCGTTGCGCAATTTGCCGTAGAGGTCGTCTGCGGCCGCGCGGCAACGCATATCCGAGGCGCGCAAATTGATCAGACCCGCTCGGAACGGCGCAACACTCTCAGGCCAGATGATGCCGTTCTCGTCGTGATTGGCCTCGATCAGCGCGCCGGGGAGCCGCGACACCCCAATGCCGTAGGAACCCATCTGTAGCGGCACTGGCGCGCCGTCGGGACGGGAGACGAGGGCCTGCATCGGCCGCGAGTATTTGTCGCCAAAATAAAAGATGTGGCCGACCTCGAGGCCGCGCGCAGAGATGAGTTCCGTCTCTGGGATCGGGCAGCTGGCTGGATTGTGCTTTTCGTCGGTCGCAGCATAGGACGCGGTCCAGCGCTGAAAGATCGGTTCGAGATCGTCCTGGTAGTCGACCTCGATGAGGGGAATATCGATCTCTTGCCAACGGCGGTCGAAAAAGACATCGCTCTCACCGGCATCAGCGAGGATGATGAACTCGTGGCTGAGATCGCCGCCGATTGGTCCGGGGTCAGCCCGCATCGGAATCGCCTTCAGCCCCATCCGCACGAATGTCCGCAAATAGGCGGCAAACATCTTGTTGTAGGAGCGTTTGGCGCCAGCGGCGTCGAGATCGAGGCTGTAGGCGTCTTTCATCAGGAACTCGCGCCCGCGCATCACGCCAAAACGCGGTCGCACCTCGTCGCGAAACTTCCATTGGATGTGGTAGAGCAGCTTTGGCAAGTCACGATAGCTCTTGATCGAGGCGCGCACGATCTCGGTGACCTGCTCCTCATTGGTCGGCCCGTACAGCATCTCGCGGTCGTGACGGTCGCGGATGCGCAGCATCTCCTTACCGTAATCGTCATAACGCCCGCTTTCGCGCCACAGCTCGGCCGGCTGGATCGTCGGCATCAGGATTTCCTGCGCGCCGGCGCGGTCCTGTTCTTCGCGGACGATGCGCTCGATGTTTTTTAGGACGCGCAGCCCGAGCGGCAGCCAGCAATAGATGCCCGCACTCGACTGCCGGATCATGCCGGCGCGCAGCATCAGCCGATGCGAGGCGATCTGCGCCTCGCTCGGGTTTTCGCGCAACACAGGCAGGAAATACTCGGAAAGACGCATCGATCCTCGCGCAGGATTAGCCTCCGGCAATACTAGAGAACGCCTTATCGTCGGTCCACTCACGGACCCCGCCGCGGAAGCGCCGCCGTTCGGATCACCGATGCGCGCCCCCTGAATGATGCGAAGCATCCGCAAAAAATACGTGCGAAGACGCATGTTGTTTTACCCGGAGCCGATAGTGGCACTTAGGAACCTGAGGCTGTTGTGTCCACGAGCCGGCCCGAATGCTAAGAGGCGAAACGGTGGTGTGAAATTTTTGAGATTTCTTAACATTTGGGGTGACGATCCGTCGCAGGCGTGGTTATAATTAATAATTGGTTGCGCACAGTGCTGTGCGCCAGCCCGAGTTTAGGGAGGAGCGAGGCGCTTAACCGCGGCGGCTGAGCAGCCGAGGTGCGCTATGACCAGCGAAAAGGCAGGGTTCGTCCCTGCCTTTTCGTTTCCAAAAGACACTCCCTGTAAACCGATTATGCTGCTATCTCACGCGCCGGCGGGGAAGCAATACCGCACCGGAGAATGAGATGACGGTTAGTCGTGGGTGGCATTTTTTCCAAAATCCGGGTCCGACCAATATCCCGGATCGCGTGTTGCGGGCTATGGACCGCGGAACGATCGATTTTACCGGCGTACAGTTCAAAGCGATCGCTGAAGAATGTTTTGCCGGTCTCAAGCGGATCTTCAAGACCAACGAGACGATCCTCGGCTATGCCGCTTCGGGTCATGGCGCCTGGGAGGCGGCGATCGTCAACCTGTTTTCGCCCGGCGACAAGGTTCTGGTCGTCGAGACCGGCTATTTCTCCCTGAACTGGGGTATGCGCTGCGAGTCCTTCGGGCTCGAGGTCGAGACCTTGGCCAATGACTGGCGCAACGCCGCCGATCCCGCAGCCCTCGAGAGCCGTTTGCGCGAGGATCGGGCACATCAGATCAAGGGTGTGCTGGTCGTGCACAACGAAACCTCGACCGGTGTGGTCCATGATGTCGCGGCGCTGCGCCGTGCGATCGACGCCGCCGGGCATCCCGCACTCTATCTTGTCGATGTGATCTCGTCCCTGGCGTCGATCGATTTCCGGATGGACGAATGGCGTGTCGACGTCGTCGTCGCCGGCTCGCAAAAGGGGTTGATGCTGCCGACCGGCATGACCTTCACTGGGGTCAGCGCCAAGGCGCTGGCGGCCGGTGCCGCGGCAAAACTGCCGCGGGTGTACTGGGATTGGCGGCGTCTTGTTGAAGGCACCTCGCAAGCCGTCTGGAACGGCACCATCCCGGTGCATTTCTTCTACGGGCTGCAGGAAGCGCTGCGCATGCTCGAGGAGGAGGGGCTCGACAACGTCTTTGCGCGGCATCATCGGCTGGCCGAGGCGACGCGCCGGGCGGTGCGCGTCTGGCGTCAGAACGACGGACCCGAGATCTTTGCCGCCGACCCGCGCGCGCAGTCGGATTCGGTAACCGCGGTGCTGACCCCCGAAGGCTATGACGCCAACAAGATGCGCACGCTGTGCCTCGAACGGTTCAACGTGTCGCTCGGTGGCGGGCTCGGACCGTTGCAGGGGCGCGTCTTTCGCATCGGGCACATGGGCGATTTGAACGAGCCGATGATCCTGGGCTCGCTCGCGGCGGTCGAGATGGCGCTCGAGTTGACCGGGGTGCCGCACGGGCGCGGCGGCGTCGCCGCCGCGATGGACTATCTCGTCAACGGTGCGTGACTCGTCGCGCAGCTCCAGCTTCCCCATCGCCAAGCGTTCGTGGCCGGGCCCCGGCCCGGCCATCGACGAGCCACGGCACACGCCTGTCCATTTCTCTTGGAGGCCCGGCGGAGGGCCGGACAGCACGACGGGAGGAAGGTCAGATCATCGAATGACGTCACCTTCAGCTTAGCCGGCGGCGAGCGCGCGTGCGACCGCGACCAGACTGGCATCGGTGCCGTGGCCACCGACAACCGACAGCCCGATCGGCAACCCGCCGATCGAGCTGCCGGGGATGCTGACTTGCGGCATGCCCGTTAGCCCGCCATGAGCGCAGAGACACAGGATGCGATCGCGCTGAATGCTGGCGACCGACAGCGGCTCGCCGCGCTTTGGCGCGGGGAACGGGGTGGTCGGCAGGCACACGATCGTCCCCGAAGGCAAGAGGTGGCGCATCCGCCCGCGCGCCTCGCGGCGCACCAGCTCGGCCCAATGGCGCTCGGTTTCGGAGATCTGCGAGCCGGTGTAGATGTTGCGCGCGACATTGTAGGCGAGACGCGGGTTGCAGCGCTCGATCCAGTCCCTGAAGGTCTGCCACGCTTCCGCAGGCTGGATCGTGCGCTGGGCGCGCGCCCACTGGACAATACCGCCCGGCGCCATGATGTCGTCGCG
>JAFAHP010000303.1 GCA_019237175.1 Alphaproteobacteria bacterium | reverse complement strand
CCGCCGATCACCGCGATTTTTAGGGGGGTCTTGCTCATAGTTTCTCGGATGTTGAGGTTGCGCTCACTGGAACTCAAAGGGTTTTTGGCCGACAAAATCCGTCAACTCTTTGCGCGTGGTTTCCGGAGCGACAAACAGAAAGAGCGGCACGAGCAGAACAAACGACAGAGCGAGGAGGGGCAGTCCGGCGGCGATCGAATAGGATGTTGCGATGCGGCCGAGGATCGCCGGTGCCAGCGCACCGCCGATCGTGCCAAAGGTGAAGGCGGCGCCAACCGCTGTGCCGCGGATCTGGGTCGGAAACAGCTCGGTGTTGTAACCGAGACCGGTGCCAAAGCTGCCGGTAATCAGGAAATTGGCGATCAACCCGACCCAGAACAAACCGGATGCCGTTTCCAGATGTCCCATCACCATGAGAAGAACCGAAGAAGGCAAGACAAAAGCGGGAATGACATAACGCCGGCCGAACAGATCGCATAGCCAGCCACATAGAGCGTAGGCGAAAATTGCGAAAAACATCCAGATCGACAAATAGCTCGCCGTAGTGTGAAAGCCGAGGTGCTTCTCGTTGGCGAGAAACTGCGGCATCCACGCCGACCACCCGGCC
This sequence comes from Alphaproteobacteria bacterium, assembly GCA_019237175.1. Taxonomy (GTDB): domain Bacteria; phylum Pseudomonadota; class Alphaproteobacteria; order ATCC43930; family CGMCC-115725; genus AP-15. The sequence goes on along the minus strand of JAFAHP010000303.1, from coordinate 6,860 downwards.
CAGGTAAAGATATAGAAGAAAAACACCAGAGTAGCGATGACCATCTCTCGCGGATACTCGCGTACGGGCGACCAGATATCGAGCCGTTTCTTGAGTTGCTCGCTGACCATGGCAACGGTGACGCGCTCAAAACGCGGGCTTTCTTTGATGCCAAAGCGAACCCATAAAACAATCAATGCCGGCAGGATCCCGAGCCAATACAGCGAGCGCCATCCCCACAAGGGGACAACGACCAGCGCGCATAACGAGCACACCATGTAGCCGAAAGGATAGCCGCAATTGAGGACTCCGAGAGCGGTGGCGCGCCATTTTGTCGGCGCGGTCTCGCCGATCATGAGAAACGAGACCGGGGTTTCTCCGGACAGAGTGATGCGCGTGATCGACGTGAAAAACAGCAGCTGTAATGGACCCTGCGCAAAGCCCGTCAACCCGGTCAAAACCGCATAGCCGAGGATCGTAATCATCAGAATGGGCCTGCGGCCATAAAGATCCGCCAGGACCGGAAAGACGAAGATGCCGATGATCCCGACCCAGCGCGAAACCGTCGTGATGTAGCCGATCGTCGCCGGTTTGATGCCCCATTCCTTGATCAGGAGCGGCGTCACCAGCTGGATGATCGTCCCCTCGTAAATATCGAATGCAAAACCAAGAATGCAGACCGCGAGAACGGTGATGGTGTACGCCGTCCAGCGATCAGCGATTGGTGACGAAGGACGCAACGCTGCAGGAGTCATCAGACGTCCCCCTGATTTATATTTGTTGTTCGAGGTTGTCGGGACACTGGGCAAAACCCGCCCGCGGGGCCGCCCGCGGCTTCGGACCGGAGGGTCGGCCATCGCGCGCCGACGTGCCCGTCGCCTCCGATAATCAAAGAGCCGGCAACTCTTTGGCCGGCTGTCGACCACCCGTGAGGTTTAGTTTTCGGTCATTGGCTCTTGGCGGCCTGCCAACGCGCCAGCGCTTCGTACGGCTTCGAGATCGCGGGGTCCATCATTTCGCCATGGACGCCGGTGCTGGCAGTCAGTTCGATGATGTAGCCGTTCGGGTCGCGGAAATAAATCGAACGAACAAACCCGTGGTCAACCGGACCGCGCACCTCGCGACCCTCGGATTTGGCCTTTTCCAACATATTGTCGAACACGTCGTTTTCGACGCCGAGCGCGATGTGCAGATCGAGCGCATCCTGCTGTTTGAACTCGAACGGCGAACCGGGCACCTCGAAAAAGGCGAGGCAGGAGCCGTCATCCATTTCAAAAAAGGTGTGCAGCGCGCGCCCCTCGCTGATCTCGAACGCGCTAACCAGCCGTAGCCCCAGAAAATCCTCGTAAAAGATCCTGGTTTCTTCCGAATCACGGCAGCGATAGGCGTTGTGGTGCAAGCCCTTGATCATTCGATCCTCCAGCGTTCGCATCTTTACAGGATTACAGAATACCGCCGATCGCCGAATGGTGCCATCGATCGCTTTCGCGGACGACCTTCAAACCGACCGATCGAGCGAGCGCGGACCGGCGGTCGGTGTCTTGCGCGCGATACGTCGGGGAGAATATCTAGACACGCGAATTCAACGTTCGGGGGAAACGCCGTGACCAAACTACCCGCCCTATGTGCTGCGGCCGGTCTCGCCCTCTTGGCCGGCTGTACCACCCCCCAGCAGCAGGTAGCGCAAAAAGAGGACCTGCTTGCGGCGGCCGGGTTTCAAGTCCGACCGGCGGATTCGCCGCACCGCGTCGCCGCAATGAAGCGGTTGCCACCCAACAAATTCGTGATGAAGGTCGTCAACGGTAATCCGGTTTACCTATATGCCGATCCGCTGGATTGCAACTGCCTATACCTCGGAACCCAGCAGAACTGGGACGCCTACAAACAGGAGATGTTCGCCAAGCAGCTCGCCGACGAGGCCCAGATGACGGCGATCATGAACCAGGAGGCATGGGACTGGGGCCCTTGGGGCTGGCCGTAACCAACCGGCGTCAGCCGGCTTTGGTAAAACCTTTGGCGCGCATGCAGCTATTGAACGCTTGGTTGACAAGAGCGGCGGTCTGCGCCTGCATCGTTTGGTCTTGAAGACCGGTCGTGTAGCTCAACGCCCAGTTGCGGCCGAGGGTAGCGCTGCGGTCTTCGTTGATCCCCTGCTCGGTTTTTTGCACTGCGGCAGCTTGCGCCTCGCAGTCATTGACTTCGCGCGCCACTGTCGCGTCGTCGACCCCCGATTTGATCCATTGAATCTGCGCCTGTCGCGGCGCGGCGCAGGCAGTCAACAAGACAAGCGAGGAGATTGCCGCACTGTGGCACAACCCCACCCACATCCCGCGACCGTCGCATTGAATGTTCATGCCACGCCCTCCGCTCTTCGATGCACGCTGATACGTGCCAAGATTGCCTCTTAATCGGCCGCGCGCGCCAAATCCGAAGTGGCGATTTCGCTCGTAAAGCGCAAGCAGCCGCGGCGGTGAACGGGTGCCTGGTCGATTTAGACGAACGCCAACAAGCCCCCGCCCTTCGGCCCCCGCCGGGGCTGCGGCATCCACGGATCGTCACCCGCTCCCGCAATCCCTTCCCCATCGGGGGCCCATCGAGGGGGAGCGTCAAAAAGGGGTGATGTGCGGCGCCGTCGGGCGCGGCCGCCGCGCTGACGAGCCTTTCTGCGGTTCGAGCAGATCGGCGAGCTTGGTTTCGATCATCTTGGCCTTGTAAGATGGGACCGCATAGATCCAGTGGCCAACCCGGCCGTCGAGCTTTTTCGCCTCGTCAGCGGCCTTGCCGGTCCCGGTCGCGGCAAGCGCGACCCAGTCTTTGTTGTCATGTCGAAACGATTTCACCGTGACTGTCAGCCCGTCGAAAGTCGTGTACGACGCAGTTGCGACACCTTTATCCGGGACCGGTAGTTTTGCCGCGGGCTGCACATCGTCGAGATCGAGCGTTTCAAGCGCCATCGCCGGCTCGCCCAATGCCGTATCGCTTTTGTACTTGGCATCTTTTGGCGGGTTCACGAGGGCGAATTTCGCTTGCGCGCTGGCGCGGCTCAGGGTCAGCGCCGAACCATCGGGTTGGGTCAGGACCACTTTGGCGACGCGACTGTCGGGAATGTCGACAATACGGCGCGCGAGCCAGTTCGGCGACTCGTCGGTGAAATCGAGCGAGCCGCGCGCCAGCCAGGATTGCGGATCGCCGGGCTTACGAAGATAGACGCCGTCATTGCCCTCGCCGAGGCGGTCATAGCTGTGCTTGCCGATGATCAGGCGGGCAAGATCGGACCCCGATTTGTCCTTGATTGTAACGAGGGTCGATTTGCCCTTACCCGGATCCTCGACCTGCAGCCGGGGATAAAGCGCGGGCTCGCGTGTCTTTGGCTCGACCAAGTTCATATCGGCCAGTGCCAGCACGGCGCGGCGAACCTTGGCGGCATCTGCGGGATAGTCGCTTTTCTGGACGGTGAGCCAGTTATCGCCGTCGCGAACAAACGTCAAATCGAGACCGGCGCGCCGAATTTCGACCGACGCCACATCGCCGAGCCTGGCCGCCAAGGCCGGCACCGCGCGCTCGTCGCTGGCAGCTTGGCTACCGCTCGTTCCACCGGTGGCGAGCGCCATCGCCGCGAGCACCACCATGACGACGGTTGCCGACATCAACAGAAAGAGGCCGCGCCGTTGCATCAGCCGTCCTCGATCACACTTCGGCGATGCGTCGCCGGCGGCGCCGCATTCGCACCACGCCGACGACAACGGCGATCACAGCGACGATTATCGGGATCATCGCAATGTCGAGAAATTCGAGTCCCTCCTGCAGTCGCTGGATATTGCTGCGCAAGGCCGCCTGCACATCGCGCAATTGCCGGCGGGTTTGCAGTATGTCGAGACGAAATTGCGCGACCGCCTTGGTCTGTTCGGGTGACAGATTGGCAGGCGTCTCGGTCTGGTCCTTGCCGGTCAAACCCGCCAGCTTGGCCTCGGTGGCTTTGAGCTTCTGCTCCAGCGCGTGCTCCTCGGCGCTGTAGCGCGCCTGCGCCTTGCGCTGAAACTCGTCGACAACCTCGAATGGCCGCGCCGCGGTGCCGCGGCTGCGCAATCCGACCAGATCCTCCCCACCCGCCAGCACGTCAACTGCATCCGCGACAAAATCGCCGTTGTTCGCGAATGGGACGATGACCCGTTGGCCAAAGAAATTCTGGCTCTGCACCCAGGTGCGGTCGTCAAGGATATCGGAATCCGCGACAACGACGACATTGATCGAAGCTCGTGCTTGCTTGAGCCACGTCCCCGCTGTCGGCGGCTGTGCTGCCGGAATGTCGCCTGGTTTTGACATTTTTGGCTTGGCTGCATCGGGCGGCCCGGCCGGAAACGCGCTCTGCGCCGGGCCCGTCACATGGGCCGCCAAGGTGTAGCTTTTGTCGTCGGGTTTGAAATCGGCGAGCAGGCCGGCGACGTCCGGCAGACCGCCAAGCTTCTCGACGGCGATCTTGGTCGAATCCGGCGAAGTCCAGACCAGCGGCTCAAAATTCGTCTTGGCGCCGGGCAGTGGTTCGAGGATGCCGGCCGAGGCCATGGTTAGATGGCTTAGATCGGCGGTAATCATGTCGGAGCGATTGAGGTTGGCGGCTTTCAGATCGAGCCAGGCGATGTAATCGATCGTCTCTTCGCCGCGGCCCGGCACCGGCACCTCGACCTGTTGTGCGTTACTGCGGTCGCCGGCGACCACGCCCGGCAGCATTTTGAAGCCCCACGCTCTAAACAACGGCACGAGATCGCTCCCCGTTGAGACTCCCGGTGGGGCGGTCCCGTTAGGTTGCGTCTCCTGCATTTCCGAATGGGGATCGACAAAAATCAGCGCCTTCCCGCCGTTCAGCACAAACTGGTCGATTGCGAACAGGGTCTTGGGCGGCAGATTTTGCGGATGCACCAGCATCAGCACATCGACATCGGCCGGGATCGCATCGATGTCGGTGCCGAGTGTCTCGACCTTGTCAAGCTGGCGTAATTGCTCGAGGACAACCGTTGGGTGGCTTGGCCGTCCGCGCATCATTGCCATCATGTCGCCTTCGAGCGGCAGCGAACTGATCAGTCCGATGACGCTCTTTTTCGGGACCGCAAGAGAGTGAATGAGCTTCGTTAGATCGTATTCGAGAAAGCGCTCCCTTTCGGGCTGAAAAAAACTGATGATCTGCTGATCGTCGGTCGAGTTGGTGGCGGCGAGACCGAAATAGACGCGGTCGCCCGCGGTGTCGAGGGGCACCCCCTGGAGGCCGAACGCCATGGCCCGGTCCTCGACATTCGAAAATGGCTGCGGATCATAGGCTTCGAGGCGCAGCTTGCCTTTTGCCGCGGCGACATACTGGGCGAGCAATTCGCGCACACGCTGGGCATAAACACCGTATGCCGGAGCCTCGTTGCCAAGCCGGTTCGAATAATAAAAGCGCAGGGTGATCGGTTCGTCGATCCTGGCCAAGGTGTGCAAGGTTCCGGGCGAGAGCGTGTAGAGCCGGTCGGCGGTAAGATCGAGCCGCCAATTGCCCCATCGTCCGATCACGATATTGGCCGAAATCAGGATCAGCCCGATGCAGATAAGTGCCGCCACCGCGACGGCGCGGCGCGAGGCGAAAAGGCCGCGGGTTCGGTTGGACGCGTCCATCGTTAACGCCCGGCAGGAGGTTTGGTGCGAAAAACCGGGATCAGGCTGGCTTCACTTGAGCTAGTACGAGCCCTTCTGGTCGTCATCCCCGCCCCCGGGTTACACTTCCGGGCGGTCGCTATTAAGCCCGGGGGAGGCCCGGGGATCCGAGTGAATGGCCGGAATACCCCCGGGTTATAGTCCGACGGGCCGTCCCCCCGGGTTACGTCGGCGACCGGCGATCGGTCGTATAGCCCGGGGGCCGGGGGCGGCCATGACGTCAGAAGGAAGTCCTTGGATCGAGTGAGAGGCGCTCTAAGTTCGTTCGCGGTCTTCAAGGCCTTCCGTCCCCTATTCGGCTTTTTCGAGGTCGACGAGGATGGCATTGGCGAACAGGAACGCGATCATGACCGAGACAAAATAAGCAACATCACGCAGATCGATCACGCCGCGGGTGATGGCGCTGAAATGGCCGACAAAGCTGATCCGCGCAAAGGCGTCGATCAGCCATTGTGGGGCCCATCCCTGCAGGGCGCCAAGCACGGCGGGTGAGCCGGCCGCGGTAAAGATGAAGGCGAGCGCGGCGGTCACGACAAAGGCGATAACCTGGTTTTTGGTTACCGCGGATATGCAGGCGCCGATCGCCAGCAGCGCCCCCGCCATCAGCCAGCTGGCGATGTAGCTCGCCAGGATGACGCCATTGTCGGGATGGCCGAGCAGATTGACCGTCAGCCAGAAAGGAAACGTAAGCGCCAGCGCTATCCCGGCAAAACACCAGGCGGCGAGGAATTTTCCCAATACCGCTTCGGTCATGCGGATCGGCAGAGTCAGAAACAGCTCGATTGTTCCCGAGCGGCGCTCTTCGGCCCACAGCCGCATCGCCAAGGCTGGGATCAGCACGAGGTAGAGCCACGGATGAAATTCAAAAAAGGGCTGCAGATCGGCCTGCCCGCGAGCGAAGAAATTGCCGACGAAAAACGTCAGCATCCCCGCCATCACCAAAAAGATCACGATGAACACATAGGCGAGGGGAGTGGTAAAGTAGCTGACGAATTCGCGCCGAAAGATGGTCAGGACGTTGCGCATGACAGCACTCAAGCGGTGGCGCCGGCCATGGCTTCGGATGGTCCGGCGGTGATCGCTCGAAAGACATCGTCGAGCCGGCCTTGCTCGACCCGCAGCAATGTCACCTGCCAGCGATGGGCGCGCGCGAGATCGGCGACATCGGCAAGAATGTCCTGGCCGTTGCGTGGGAA
>JAFAHP010000282.1 GCA_019237175.1 Alphaproteobacteria bacterium | reverse complement strand
CTTTGGGTCAGGGACGGCGAGCGGACCGCCGGCATTATCCATGCCCGATCGCTCGCCGTCCCGCTTTTGTGTCGTCGCTACGGGCTTATCGGCGTAGAAACTCTGCCGCGAGGCGGACTTCGGCGCAAGCCGGCTCGCTCAGTACAGCACCGACGGCAGCCACGCCCCCGCCGGCTCGTTGTATAGGCCGATCGACATCAGCGTCGTCTGCTTGACGAGACGCAATCCCCGTTCGAGACACCAGCGAAAGACGTCGTGATTGCGTGTCGGCAGCAGAAACCCGGGTCCGCCAAAAGCGGGAGCGGCACCAATTAGCGCCTTCAGGTCGTCGTTGGTTTCGCCGACCGTATGACCGAAAAAGGCGATTTGGGTGGTGTAACCTGTGATCCGTCCGAGATGTTCGATGACCATCGCGGTGTTGCCGGCGATCGCCTCGGTGACTTCGCTACTGCGCTCGAAACCGTGCACGCGGCGGCACAGCGCATTGCACCATCCCGCGTCTTCCGTCGTTGCCGGACGCACAGCATAGCCGGAAAGACTGGCATCGAGCGGCGGACCTTGCATGAGCGACAGCGGTTCTCGTGTCGCAAAGCCGAGCTTTGTGTAAAGGCTGAGCGAGCGGTTGTGATAGCCGTCCTGCACCAATCGGATGCCGGCGAGCTTGCGCGCCCGGGCGCGATCGATGACGGCTTCCATCAGCCGGCGCCCGGTCCCGCGGCTCTGGACCGCAGGATCGACCGTGATCGGCCCAACCCCCGCGATCGGCGAGCGTTCGTCGAGGAAATTGCTGCCGAGGATGTGTCCGTCCTCCTCGGCCACGACCCCGTAAAAGCCGGGAGCGGCGATCAGCATCGAGGCGACACCGGTCGCGACCTCGACGGACGGAAAATCACGCGGGAAATTGTGCTGATCGGCAATCGCTGCAAAGGCGTCATGAATAATGAGGCCGCATTCCGCGGCGTCCGCCGGCCCAACGGGTCGAATGGCAACGGCCATCACTCCTCCCTTAATCCTTCCGGTCAACCGACGGCTCTCAGAGGCCGCGCGATGCTATCGATGATCGCGGCGACACGCGAAGCAATGGTGTTAAAGGGCTAGGCGATAAGCCTTGGTTGCCGCGCCGCTGAACAAGGCCGTCCTTTCGCTGGCGGAACAGCCGGCGGCGATGCGCTTGAAGGCGTTCCACATAATCGGATAACTGCACATCCCTTTGTCCACCGGGAAATTGCTTTCGAACATCGACCGTTCAGGCCCGAAGGCCTCGATGCAGGTCTCGATATAGGGCCGCCAGGCCTGTGCGAGATCCTGCGAGGACGGCGGCAGGTCGTTCTCGAAAAACGTGAAGCCCGAGAGCTTCATGCCAAGCCCGCCGAGCTTGACATAGGTGTTGGGCGAGGCGGCAGCGATGTCGCCGACCGATTTCTTCCAGAAGGCGAAGGCTTCCTCGCGCTTGCCGGCATAGGGCCCGATCGCCAACGGCCCGCCGACATGGTTCAACACGATCGTCGCCTGCGGAAAAGCATGGGCGAGGTCGACGACATCGTCGAGTTGCGTCTGGAACACCCAGGCGTCGAAGCCGAGCCCGAGCGACGCGAGCGCGGCAAATCCTTCGCGGAAATTGTTGTTGCGGTAGAGCCCTTGCGGCGCACCCGAGCAGTAGATCTGCATGCTCGGGTGGTCGTGCCAGGTGGCACCGTTGCGGATGCCTTTAAAGCGCCCGCTCGAGATTGTGACGTGTTGTTCGAGGATGCCCTTGGCGCGGCTGCCGATGCGCAGATCGACATTGCCGATGATGCCGGCGATGCAACGGGGTTTGCCGTATTTGCCCGAGGCGCTCATTGCCGCAATACCATTGACGAATTCGGTTTCGCCTAGAGACTTCAGCTCCTGCAGGCCGTCGGCGCGATACATCTCGCGGCATTCCTCAAAGCAGGTCGCCACGACATTGTGACCGCTGCCGACATCGGCGAGCAGATCCCCGAACAGATAACGATTGCCGGGGCGGTCCCACATGTGATGGTGCGGATCGACAATCGGCAGACCGGGCTCGATCGCCTCCTCCTGCCGTTTGGCAAGCCAGTCGGGGCGGACCGGCGCATGACGGCCGGGCGGAATTGCGGATTGGGGCATGGGGGTCCTCCCGGGTTTGTTCTGGCGCCTGCCTCACTTTGCCCCGCCTATGCCTCGGACGCCACGGTTTTCGTCGAGGATCAGGTATCGCCGAACGCTTGGTCCGTCTCGCTCATAGCATGCGGCGACACGGGGTTAGCGCGGCGATGCAAATAAAACGACCGATTCGGCTCCAGTTCGGCGTCACCTGTTTTACCTGTTTTATCAGGATGAGATCAGGTAAAGGCAGCACATTTTCACAACAATCGAGATCCTTACTTGTGGGGAAGAATACGATGCGATTATGGCAATTGCATGGTTGCTGCTGCACCGGTATCGCACAAGCGGCTTAGGCTTGAAGGTAAGGGTCTTTAGCCTTACTTGTTCGACCAATCGCGAAGAGGGAAGCATGACGACAGCTCTCACCGTGACCGCCAAGGGACAAGTGACGCTCCGCAAAGAGGTGCTGCGGCATTTGGGCGTAGGGCCGGGGCAGAAGGTCGAGGTTGAGCTTCTGCCGGACGGTCGCGTCGAGCTGCGCGCGAAAAACGAGGGGTCGATCGAAGATTTTTTTGGATGCGCCCACCGCCCCGGAACAAAGCCGCTGACGATCGATGAAATCAACGAGATCATAGCCGAGGGCTGGGCCGGTATCCGGTGAGGATCACCGCCGATACGAACGTGCTGGTTCGCGCCGCGGTACTCGACGATCCGCCACAGGCCGCCCTTGCGGTCAGCCTATTGCGCGATGAAAATGTCATCGCGGTGACTTTGGCGGCGCTCTGCGAGTTCGCATGGGTGCTGGGGCGCGGCTACCGCTGGTCCGGTTCGCGTATTCTCGGGTTTATCCTCACCTTGCTTCGCAGCGCGAATGTGCAGGTTGACCGCCCGGCGGTTGAGGCCGGGCTGGCGATGCTGACGCGGGGCGGCGACTTTGCCGATGGGGTCATTGCCTATGAGGGGCGCAGGCTTGGCGGCGAGGTCTTCGCCAGCTTTGACCGGCAGGCGGTCGAACTGGTCGCCGCTGCCGGGGCCAGCAGCTATCTCGTGGGTGCTTCCGCAACTTGAATTTCGGACATGCGCCCGGCCCGAGGATGTGCCTAGATAGGGCTCCCGGTTGTGCGGGGGTGCGTCAATGCCGAATGTCGAACCGTGCCGCCTGTCCGCGATCGAAATTGTGCGGCGGATCGAAGGCGGCGCGCTGACGGCGGAAGCGGTCGTCAGGAGTTGTCTCGAACGGATCGCCGAGCGCGAGCCGGTCGTGCGGGCGTGGGCCTGTCTTGCGGGCAACGCAGCGCTCGCCGAGGCGCGCGCCTTTGACCGCGCGCGCAAAAAGGCGCTGCTGTCAGGCGTGCCGTTCGGGTTGAAAGACATCTTCGACGCCGCCGATATGCCGGCGACCTACGGCTCGCCGATCTACACCGGCTGGCGACCGCCCAGCGACGCCAGCGCCGCGGCTTTGCCAAAAGCCGCGGGCGCCATCCTGCTCGGCAAGACCATCACCACCGAATTCGCCAACCGTCATCCCGGTCCGACCGCCAACCCGCACAATCCGGCCTTCACGCCGGGCGGTTCGTCGAGCGGATCGGCCGCCGCCGTCGCCGATTTCATGGTGCCGCTGGCGATTGGGACCCAAACTGGCGGCTCGGTGATCCGTCCGGCAGCGTATTGCGGCGTTGTCGGCTTCAAGCCGAGCTTTGGGCTGTTCCCGCCGGCTGGCATGCGGATCAATACCGAAACACTCGACACGGTCGGCATTATGGCGCGGGGGGTCGCCGACATCGCGCTGTTCCGCGCGGCAATGATGGCGATCCCTTACGATCCGCCGGCGATGCCGCAAACGCCGCCGCATCTCGGGCTCTGCCGCGGCCCGCATTGGGACGATGCCCGGCCCGAAGGGCGTGCGGTGCTTGAAGCCGCCGCCGACCGACTGGCCGCTGCCGGCGCTAAAGTTTCCGATACCATATTTCCGGCGGATTGTGCCCACGCCGACGAAATCCAGCAGACCCTGGGTGGGTTTGAAGGGCCGCGCAACCACTCCCCCGAACTATACCGCCACGAGGCGCTGTTAAGTCCGCCGTTGCGCGAGGAGAAGATTGCCCGCGGGCGCAGGCTCACCCTCGACCAGTTCCGCGCCGCCTATCGCGCGACCGAGAAGGCGCGCGCCGCCGCCCGCGAATGGGCTCGCGGTTTCGATGCGATCCTCACCTTGCCGGCACCCGGCCAGGCGCCGCGTGGCTTGGCCAGCACCGGATCGGCAGTCTTCAATGCGCCATGGACGCAATTTGCAATGCCGTGCCTGACCCTGCCGGCCGGCGAGGGTCCCGACGGGTTGCCTGTCGGCATTCAGCTCGTCGGTCGCCGTCATCATGACCCGGTCCTCTTGGAGGTTGGGTTGTGGGTCGAAAACCGGCTCGGGCGGGGGGAATAGAATGAGCGGCGCCGAACGGCTGACAGCGAGCGAGGCCGCCCGTCGTCTCGAAGCGGGCAGCCTCACCGCCGAAACCCTGATTCGCGATTGCCTGGACCGGATCGAGGCGCGCGCCGAGGTTAAGGCGTGGTGCTGGCTTGATCGCGAACTGGCGGTGGCGCAGGCAAGGGCCGTCGATCGCGACGGCCGCCCCGGGCTCTTGAAGGGCGTGCCGGTCGGGGTCAAGGATGTCATCGACACTTACGATATGCCGACACAGCACGGCTCGCCGATCTACGCGGGCAGCAGGCCCTTTGCCGATGCCGCGTGCGTGGCGCTGACCCGCCTAGCGGGCGGGATCATCCTCGGCAAAACGGTAACAACCGAATTCGCCAACCGCCACCCGCGCGAGACCGTGCATCCGGTCAACCCGGCACATACCCCCGGCGGTTCGTCGAGCGGCTCGGCCGCCGCCGTCGCCGATTTCCAGGTGCCGGTGGGTTTTGGTACGCAGACCGGCGGCTCGACGATCCGCCCGGCGGCATTTTGCGGTGTGGTCGGCTACAAACCTTCGTTTGGCGAGTTCAGTCGCGTCGGCATCAAGATGCAGTGTCACAACCTCGATACGCTGGGGATCCTCTGCCGCAGCCTCGATGATCTGTCGCTGATGCGCGCGGCACTGCTGGTTCAACCGCGTCGTCCGATCGATCGCTCGGCAAGCACGCCGCGGATTGGCTTTTGCCGCACTCCGGCTTGGGATCACGCCGATGCCGACACTCAGGCCTTGCTCGAGCGCGTAGTTTCCCGGCTGTCGGCGGTCGGAGCGACGCTCGAGGATGTGGCGCCAGCCCCCGCCGATATCCTCGACCAGCATCGCCGCATCTTCGAATTCGAAGCCGCGCGCAACTACGCATACGAATACGAAATGCATGCCGACAAATTGAGCCCGGCATTGCGTGACGGGCTCTTGAAACCAGGCCGGGAATTGCCGCTTTCCGCCTATATCGAAGCGATCGAATGCGCCGAGATGTTCCGCGCCGGTCTCGACGATGTGTTCGATGAGTTTGACGTCCTGCTGGCGCCAAGTGCGGTCGGCGAAGCTCCCGAGGGTCTCGGCTCGACCGGCGACGCACGCTTCAACGCGCTGTGGACCTTGGCGTGGACCCCGTGCGTGAACTTGCCGGCCGGCACCGGGCGGAGGGGCCTTCCGCTCGGCGTTCAACTTGTCGGCGCCCGTTTTCGCGACGAGGCGCTCCTCGATGCTGCCGCTTGGATCGAGGCCCGGCTCGGCTCTTGATCGCCCACTTGCCGTGTGCCGATCGAAGCCGCATTGTGGTGGCGACACGACGCCCCGAGAATAAGGAGGAGACGAGATGATCTATGAGCTGCGCATCTATCACTGCGTTCCGGGCCGCCTGCCGGATCTGATCAAGCGCTTTGACGAGATCACATTGCCACTGTGGGGGAAGCATCGCATCCGTCAGGCCGGCTTCTGGACCGTCGCGATCGGTCCGTCGAACCAAGATCTTTATTACATGCTGCAATGGGAAACGCTCGAGGAACGCACGCAGAAATTCGCCGCGTTCCAGGCTGATCCCGAATGGATTTCCAAGCGCGCCCAAACCGAGGCCACCGGTCCGATCGTCGCTTCCATCAGCAATTGCATCTTGCAGCCGACCAGCTTCTCGGCGGTCAAGTAGACTGCTCAGTCGGGCTTAATTGCGGAACCGACGCCAGCGAGCCTCCACAGCCGCCGCTGTCACCTAGCGGCCCCA
>JAFAHP010000239.1 GCA_019237175.1 Alphaproteobacteria bacterium | reverse complement strand
GACGACAATTTCCGCCTGCCGCGCCGTGACTCGATCGCCCGCCGCCTGATTGACGATTGGCTCCACGACCGCTGACTGGGCCACCCCGGGCGGGTGCGGTTTGTCACCTTCCGAGGCATGACGCTCCGCGCGGTCGGGCCGCGGGCGCGATCGAGGGACCGGGAGCACTTTCAGAGCACCCCCCACCCGGCCGACTAACCCCGGGGGTTGCTCCGGGCACCCACTTCTTATTCTTGAGCAAGGGTCAAAGACGTGGATGCCCGCGGATCGAGTCCGTGGGCTAAAGGCCATCGGCAAGGGGGTATTGTTGGAGGCGGTTGGTATACTACTCCAGCGCGCCAGCCAGAATGTCGCGCGCCGGCTGAGTGCCGTCGAGCGAGCGCAAAGTTCGCCGCTTGATCTTCCAGCCTGTGTCGGTGCGAACAAACTCCCAACGATTGGCCGAAACGCGATGCACGTGGAAACCACGTGAGGAGCCATGATTGGGAACATCGAAAACTGGACCTAGGCGGTCTGGGACAAGGATTTGCAGATAGGAGATCGCAAACGCGGTGTCGCCGGTGATCCGCACATACGGCAAGCCGGCAAAATGCGCGATCCCACACTCGATCGCACGCCGATGCTCGGGGTTCGACGAGCCGTCGGCGATAGCAGCCCGCCCGATCGGCTGCGGGAACTCAGCGCCACGGTCGAACACACCATCTTCGGCCCACACCGAGGCGGCGTAGTTTCCGGCGCCGGTGTCCGCAGTCGGGGGGTGGCTCGCGATCAGATTGTAGATCTCGAGCCGGTCTTCGATCTCGCGAACCCGCTGCTCGAGCGTTTTACCAGCGTGGGCGTCGGCTGCCATTGGCACCTCTTGTTGCAGAAACGCGGCATTCTACCTGAAACAACGGCCGGTGGTGCCGCGCGGCAAATCCTCCTGATCGCCTCCACCTTCCCCTCTCCCGCGATCCCCGCGTCACCCCCGGGTTTTCGTCCGACGTCGCTGGCGTATCCTGGGGTCGGGGGAGGTTAGGAAGGGGGTGTGCGCCGGCTCCGTCCTCGACAGGGGTTCATCGCGCCCCCTTCTCGGTCTATGATCGCGGCAGACCGAACCGCTGTTCGACCCCAGGAAGACGGCGCTGCGCATGATCCCGTACGGCGTCTGAGCCGGGGCGCCGATCTGCGGGTATCGTCGTTCCCTTACCCTGCCGTCGTCGCAAACCTGGCAGGACCAACCCTGGGGAGGCCTTCCGATGTCTTTACAATCTGAGCTGCAATGGCCTGCTGAAGGCAATGCTCGCGTTCCCTATCGGGTATTCTCCGACCCGGAGATCTATCAACGGGAACTTGCCCGCATCTTTCTCGGGCCGACGTGGCAATTCCTGACCCTGGCCGGCGAACTGCCGCAGCCGGGAGACTATCTGACGACCTTTCTCGGCGAGACCCCGGTTATCGTCACCCGCGGTAAGGATGGCGGATTGCACGCGATGGTCAACCGGTGCGCCCATCGCGGCAATCTCGTGTGCCTGAAGCGGCGCGGGCATGCCGACAACCTGACCTGCGTTTATCACGCATGGCGCTACGACCTCGAAGGCAATCTCGACAGCGTCGCGTTTCGCCGCGGCATTGCCGGCAAAGGTGGTATGCCGGCGAGCTTCCGTCTCGAAGATCACGGGCTAAAAAAGCTCCGCGTTGACCGGTTCGGCGAGCTGGTTTTCGGAACCTTGTCCTCCGATGCTCCGCCGCTTGGCGATTACATCGGCAACCTGATCGGTTCGCGCATCCACCGCGTGTTGTACGGCAAGCCCAAAATTTTGGGGACCACGTCGCAAATCCTGCACAACAATTGGAAGCTCTATTTCGAGAACGTACGCGATACCTACCACGCCACTTGTTGCATAGCTTTTTCACGACCTTCCGCATGTCGCGGCTGACCTCGGAGGGCGGGGTCGACATTGCCGACAACGGCGCCCATCACGCGAGTTACACGCGCAACAAAATCGATCGCGTCGGGGCTGCGGAATCCGACCAGCTCTATGCCGGGATTCCGTCGCTGCGGGAGAATTTCCGGCTCGCCGACCCCGGGTTCCTGTCGATGATCGAGGAATTCGGCGACGATACGACGACCCAGATCCTGTCGGTCTTCCCGAATTTTGTCCTGCAGCAGATCCAGAACAGTATCGCCTTGCGTTTGGTATTGCCAAAAGGACCTGACAAAACCGAACTCCAATGGGTCTATCTCGGATTTGAGGAGGACACGCCCGAACTGTCGGCGCTGCGCTTGGCACAGGCCAATCTCGTCGGACCCGCCGGCTATGTGTCGATGGAGGATGGTGCGGTCGGCAACTTTATCCAGCGCGCGTTGCCGGGAGCCGAAAGCGAGTCTTCGGTGCTCGAAATGGGCGGTTTCGAGCACGTCTCCGAGCCCAATCGCACGACCGAAGCCTCGATCCGCGGCTTCTGGCACAGCTATCGCCCGTTGATGGGGTTTTGAGAGCAGATCACAAGCGCTTGATCTATTCTCGTTCCCACGGAAGCGCAAAGCGCTTACGCCCAAAAACCAAGGCTTGCTCGCCCCCCACCCTCCCGTCGCGCGGTAACTCCCTCTCCCCGCACGCGGGAGAGGGTTGGGGTGAGGGAGTTCTCGCCGCGGTCAAACGCCGTCGGAAAGATTGCCAAAGGATAGACGCGATGGAAACGGAGCCGATAGTTCGGCGATTGCAGCTCGAACAGCTTTACGCAGACTATGTCCACTGTCTCGATGCCGACGAGCTCGAGCGCTGGCCCGAATTTTTTATCGAAGACTGTTTTTATCGC
Organism: Alphaproteobacteria bacterium; assembly: GCA_019237175.1. Taxonomy (GTDB): domain Bacteria; phylum Pseudomonadota; class Alphaproteobacteria; order ATCC43930; family CGMCC-115725; genus AP-15. The sequence continues at coordinate 620 of JAFAHP010000239.1, read as the reverse complement.
GTGACCTCCGCCGAGAACTACGAAGCCGGCCTGCCTCTCGGGCTGATTTATGCGACCTCGCGCAACATGCTGAAAGACCGCGTCAGTGCCCTGCGCGAGGCCAATATCTACGAACCGCAACGCTATCGCCATCTGGTCTCGTCGTTGCGTGTTGTGGGCGAGGCCGCCGCCGCGCTCGATGTGGAAGCGAATTTGCTCGTCGTGCGCACGATGCAGGATGGGGGGATGACGATCTTTGCCGCCGGGCGTTATATCGACCGGGTTGTGCGCGAGCGCGAGGTGTGGAAATTCGCGCGCAAAGAGGTTGTTCTCGACAGCCGCCAGATCGACACGTTGCTGGCGATTCCGATTTGATGGGCAGGCGACGGTTTCACCCGCCGACATTAGGCGGGAGGCAAACATGCCGACCCAGTCATTCACCGATGTGATTATTGGCGCCGGCTCGGCCGGCTGTACTCTGGCCAACCGCCTCAGCCAAGACCCCGGCGTCTCGGTATTGGTGCTCGAAGCCGGCGGTTGGGACCGCGACCCGTGGATCCACATTCCCCTCGGCTGGGGCCGGATGCTGCAGCAGCGCCGCAACGACTGGATGTATTTTGCCGAACCCGAGGCGACAATGG
>JAFAHP010000219.1 GCA_019237175.1 Alphaproteobacteria bacterium | reverse complement strand
CCACTAACCTTTTGTGACGCGCAGAGTCTCGAAGAAGAAAACCTGATCGCCAGCGACTTGAAATACCCGGATCGAACCGGTGAAACCTATTCGATCACCTACAATCCAAATCAACGTTATTATTATTTCCCGAGGATGCAGCCCGACGAAGCGGTGCTGATCCGCTGCTACGATTCGGCGTTGCACGGTGCTGCACGGTTCTCCGCTCATACCGGTTTCGACGATCCGACCACACCCCCGGACGCGCCGCCGCGCGAGAGCCTCGAAGTGCGCATGCTGGTGTTCTTCCCGCCGGGAGCCTAGTCCTAGTTCGGCCAGCGCCTCTCCTCCCGGCCCTCTCTCTTGCGCGGGGGTGCGCGGAGAGAGGGAGGGGCAAGCGGATCCTCGCACAAAGTCCCGGAGCTGGATAACGGGAGTGGACCGGACGCGTCCCTTTAGTCCGCCCTCGTCAACGGCACCCACCGACAATCTCGGCCATGACTGAGGACCATCCGCCGGATCCTGACTGCGCGGCCGTTTGCGACGCGCACGGCTATCCGCCAAGGATCAGCCATTGCACTCGATCGGTCATGGCCTGGCTCGTCACAGCCATCCACGTAGATCCCGGGACACCCCCGGATTTTCTTCCGGCGGGCCCATCGCTGGCGTGACCCGGGGCGGGATGACCAGGTAAAGGAGCGCCGCCGCTCGAGTGGAAATGGCTCTAAATCTTCAATAACCGGCGGGCATTGCCATTGAGCAATTTCTCCTTGTCTTCGCTGCAGATCGGCAATGTCTCGGTCCATTTAGCGCCTGGTGGATTGTCGACAAACGGGTAGTCGACCGAGAACATGATGCGGTCGATGCCGAGTTCCATCATGCAGCATAGAAGGGCCGGGTCGGAGAAGAAGCCGCTCGTCGTCACATAGAAATGCTCGCAGAACACATCCCGGAAGCTTTTGCCGCCACGGCCATCGCGCTCGAACCCCATGGTGATGCGCCACAGATAGAACGGCAGCCCCTCGCCCAAATGGCCGATGATGATCTTGAGGTTGGGATAGGCGTCGAACACGCCGCTCAACACGAGGCGCACGCCCTGGGTTGCGGTTTCCACAGTAAAGCCCCAGGCGGCGCGCAATAACGACGGGTATTTCTCGACGTAATCTTTATAGTATGCCTCGACGACTGCGGGATGCGGGGTCGATGGATGCATGTATAGCGGCACATCAAGCGCTGCCGCACGCTCAAAGATCGGCCAGAACCGCCTCTCGTCGAGAAAGGCGCCATTGGTCAGACCGTTGACCAGCGCACCCTTGAAGCCGAGCCTGGTTACCGCGCGCTCGAGCTCGTCGGCCGCCGCCTTGGGATCGGGTGTCGGAATAGCGGCGAACGCGGCAAACCGGTCGGGATGGGCACGCACCGTCTCATGCAGCCGGTCGTTGGCGCCGCGGGCGAGCCGCGCGGCAGTCTCGGCATCCATTTTCTGCAGGCCTGGATTTGCGTGCGAGAGAACCTGGAGATCGATGCCCGCGGCGTCCATCCCGGCGATGCGGCCCTGGCCGACATCTTCGAGACGCTCTGCGATCCCGGGGGCCTGACGCGCGTCCATCCCGGTGTAGTGACGCTTCACCTCGGGGTCGACGTAATGCTCCTCCAACGCAATGACATAGGGCTTTGCCGCCATTGCCGCTCCTCCCAAAATTGTGGTCGACCTGGCCGTTTTTATCAGTCCCTTGGACCCCTGTCACCCCGAGCTCGGAGCCATCGGCCGAACCTCCCGCAACCAATCCGGCGCCGGTCTCCCCCCGTTTATGGAGGCTGTAATCTCATGGCACCTATCCAAAATCCTCCCCGCGTGGCCCGGGATCAACTGCAGCGAGGGCCCTGAGCCTGCCCCCTGGCTTGAACCGGGGCGAGCGAATGGAAGCCCTGCCCCCGCTCAGCGCCGACGGGCCTTCGCTCGCCTGACCCCGGGGCCGCCCGTGCGACGCTCGTGAGGGAACGATCGAAAAAGAACGGGCCGGGATAAATCGGTTTCCCGACAGGCTCTAAAGCTTGAGTAACCGCTTGGCGTTACCGCTCAACAACTTCTCTTTGTCCTCGGCACACAGCGGTAGAGTTTCGGTCCACTTTGCGCCAAGCGGGTTGTCGGCGAACGGATAATCGACCGAAAACATGATCCGATCGATCCCCATCTCCATCACGCTGCACAACAGCGCCGGGTCGGAGAAGAAGCCGCTCGTCGTGATATAAAAGTGTGCGCAGAAAATGTCGCGAAAACTGCGCGCGTTCATGGTTGCGCGCAGTCCGTGGCTGATGCGCCACAGATAAAACGGCAGCCCCTCGCCCATATGGCCAAGGATGATTTTGAGACCAGGATAGGCGTCGAACACCCCGCTCAAGACGAAGCGCACGCCTTGGGTCGCAGTTTCGACCGTGAAGCCCCAGGCGGCGCGTAGGATCCCAGGGTGCTGGTGCACGTAATCCTTGTAATAGGTCTCGACGACCGCGGGATGTGGCAAGGCCGGATGGATATAGATCGGCACGTCGAGCGCCTGCGCCCGCTCGTAGATTGGCCAGAAGCGCCGGTCGTCGTGAAAAACCCCATCAGTCAGGCCATTGACCATCGCGCCCTTGAAACCGAGCGTCGTCACGGAGCGCTCGAGCTCGTCGGCTGCAGCCTCGGGATCTGCAGTCGGGAGCGCGGCGAACGCGGCAAAGCGGTCGGGATGCCGCTCCACCGCTTGGCGCAGACGGTCGTTGACCCGGCGCGCCATCGGCACGGCCGTTTCGGCATCGATCGTCTGCAAGCCGGGGATCGAATGCGACAGCACCTGCAAGTCAATGCCGGCCTCGTCCATCTCATGTAGGCGCAATTGTCCCAGATCGTCGAGACGGCTGACGATTTCCGGACCCGCGCCGGGGCCGCCATGCTGCTTTACCTCGGAGTCCAGGTAATGCTCTTCCAGCGCGATGATATAGGGCTTTGCCGCCATAGCGATCCTCCACGGGACGGGGATCGATTTCTAGCAATCCCGCAGGACCGTGTCACCGGCGCAACAAATCGGCAAACCGGAATAAATCGCGGCTCTCGTCCCGTCCTCCGACGCGCCGGCGAGGTGAACCTACGGCCCGCTCAGCGGCCTATTTCAGCGAGAAATAGGCAATGCGATCGCCACGGAAGGTGCCGACAAACATGTCGGCACCCATCTGCAAGCCGACCGTCGCACCGCCGAATTCCGAATTACCAGGCTTGCTCGCCACTGGCCTGAGCGTCATCGCGCGCGTGTCCCACCGATCGATCCGCCAGGGCTGGGTACAGCGCGGAGCCACGCTTTGAAAGCAGCTGAGAACCTCGGCCGCCGCCGCGTTTTGCCCGGTCACGATCAACTGGCCGTCGGAGCCCCAGCGCAGATTGTCCACGAGGAATCCCGCCGGCAGCACGTCCCTCTTGCCCGAGGCACCCTCGCCCCGCCCCAAGCGCACGGCGGCCTTGTTTCCCCACGCCGCGATGTAGATCCATTGGCCGTCGCGCGACACTTCGATCCCTTTGTTGCCGGACAGCTGGCTGCCGGGAACCAGAGTGAAACCCTGGTGGGGATGCCATTCGTAGACCGCGCCGGTATCGGCGCCGTCGGCCAATTTCTCGGAATAGCTGGGATCGCCGTGATCGTACGTGCTGGTAATGACCATGCCACCATCGGGGAAAGGCGCCACCGAGTGGGGCCAGGTATGGGCGGGCATCACCACGCAGCCGATCCACACGACGGCGGGTTCGCTTTGCTTGGTATCGAGCGAAAAGAGTTCGATCGATTGTCGGCCGCCGTGATTCACGACATAAAGCGTGCTCGTGCTGCCGGTGCCGGAACGCAGGTCGAGGCCTTGCGCGGAAAACTTGGCGAGATCGGGCGGTCCGGGGCAATCGCCATAGGTCGCCCTGTCCCACAGCACCCGTGGATTGCCGTCGGGGAACAGAATTGTCGAAAACTTATCGACACTGTCGATCAGATGCAGGCCGCCGCGGGTCTCCGCCGCGCCTCCGGCCATGCCGCCCGCAACGATCCAGGTGGTTCCCGGCACTTGCACGAGATCCTCCGAATTTGCCGGCCCGCACACGAACCCCAGGTCACCGATCGGACCACAAGCTTCGTCGGCGGCTGCAGCGCGAAAGCCGCCGAGGCATGCGGCGACGATGAAAGCCATGCCTGCAAGGCGAATTGCCTTCATCCCTGTTCCTCCTTCGGGCTTTCTCATGCTCTCTCAACTTTAGCGAGCCGGCCGCATCATACAGTCGGTCCGCCGGTTTGTTGATTTGCCACCCAAGCCGGCGAACGATTGACGCCGCGGAACCCCGCGAATAGGGTCCCAAGTCGGGTTTGACCGCATGCGTCGCGAGCGCCACCGAATCGCTCCTGGCTGCGGCGCCGCCTGCCCGCTTTGTCGGGCTCGGCGTCCGCCGCGAACACAGCTTTGTGCCGATGAGTTTGATTAGCGATCAGGCTCTCATCATCATCACCGACGGATGACAAGGAGGAACGTCATGCCCGAGACGTCACGGATGGATCGCAATTTGGCACTCGAAGCAGTTCGCGTGACCGAGGCCGCCGCACTCTCGGCGTCGCGGCTGATGGGGCGCGGCGACGAAAAGGCCGCCGACCAGGCTGCCGTTGATGCGATGCGCGACGCCCTCAACAGTCTGGCGATCGACGGGACTGTCGTAATCGGCGAGGGCGAACGCGACGAGGCGCCGATGCTTTATATCGGCGAAAAGGTCGGGACCCGAAACGGGCCGCCGCTCGACATCGCGCTCGACCCGCTCGAAGGAACCACGATCACCGCAAAGGGCGGCGCCAACGCCCTCTCGGTCATCGCGATGGCTGATGCCGGCGGCTTTCTGAATGCCCCGGATGTCTATATGGATAAGATCGCCGTGGGCGGCGGCTTGCCCGACGATCTCGTCGATCTCGACGAAGAGCCGGCGGTCAATTTGAAAAATCTCGCCCAGGCGAAAAAGGCCGATATCGCCGACCTCGTCGTCTGCATTCTCGATCGTCCACGCCATGCCGAACTGATCGCGAAAGTGCGCGCCGCCGGGGCCCGCATTGCTCTGATTTCCGACGGCGATGTCAGCGGCGTCATCGCCACCTCAAGCCCGGAAACCGGCATCGACATGTATGTTGGTTCGGGCGGCGCTCCGGAAGGGGTGCTGGCAGCGGCGGCGTTGCGGTGCATCGGCGGCCAGATGCAGGGCCGTCTGTTGTTCCGCAATGACGATGAGCGGGCGCGTGCGGCCCGCATCGGCCTCACCGATCTCGACCGCAAATACAAA
>JAFAHP010000066.1 GCA_019237175.1 Alphaproteobacteria bacterium | reverse complement strand
TGGCCGCAACGCAGATTCGCCGCTGGTCGTCCTGGCCGCCCGCAGCCCGTCCGACTGCTTCGAGGTCGCGATCGAGGCAGTCCGTCTTGCGGTCGAGTTCATGACCCCGGTCATCCTGTTGAGCGACGGCTACATCGCTAACGCGGCCGAGCCCTGGCGGCTGCCGGATGCGGCGACGCTCAAACCCTTTACCGTCGAGTTCTACAACCGCGCCCCGACCGAAGGGCGGGTCAACCCGTTTCAGCGCGATCCGAAAACCCTGAAGCGCATCTGGATCAAGCCCGGAACACCCGGCCTTACCCACCGCGTCGGCGGCCTCGAGAAGAGCTTCGCGACGGGCGACATCAGCTACGAGCCGGTCAACCACCAGAAGATGACCGATATGCGCAAGGCCAAGATCGACGGCATCGCCGATTTCATCCCGGAGCAAAGGGTGGCGGTCGGCGAGGCCGGCGGCAAGCTTGCTGTCATCGGCTGGGGATCGACCTATGGCGCAATCCATCAGGCGGTGGGGCGCTCTCGCGCTCGCGGCGAGGATGTCAGCCACATCCACCTGCGCCATTTGTGGCCACTGCCAAGAAACCTGGGGCCGCTGCTGAGCGGCTACCAGCGCATTCTCGTGCCGGAGATGAACACCGGCCAGCTGAAGACGGTGCTGCGCGACCAATACCTGGTCGACGCCAAGCCGTGCAATAAAGTCTCCGGACAACCTTTCCGGATCGCCGAGATCGAGGCGGCGATCGACCAGGCGCTAGCGTGAGGAGGACCGCCCGGTGAACGATATCGCCCCGCTTGCGCAATTCTCGCCCGCCGATTTCGCCTCGGATCAGGAGGTGCGCTGGTGCCCGGGCTGCGGTGACTATTCGATCCTCAAGGCGGTGCAGCGCACCTTGTCGCAGATCGGCGCACGGCCCGAGAACACGGTGTGCATCTCCGGGATCGGCTGTTCGAGCCGGTTTCCTTATTATCTCGAGACCTATGGCTTTCACACGATCCATGGCCGTGCGCCGGCGGTGGCTACCGGCCTGAAGCTCGCCAATCCGGATCTCGACGTCTGGATCGTCACCGGCGACGGGGATGGGCTGTCGATCGGCGGCAACCACATGGCGCACCTGTTGCGCCGCAACCTCGACTGTCAGGTCCTGCTCTTCAACAACGAGATCTACGGCCTGACCAAGGGCCAGTATTCGCCGACCAGCCGGATCGGCACGCGGTCGCCCTCCACACCCTTTGGGTCGGTCGACCAACCGATGAATCCGTGCGGCTTCGCGCTCGGCGCCGGCGGGCGCTTCATCGCCCGCGCCTATGACCTGGCGCAGAAAGAACTGCCCGAGATCCTGAAACGAGCCTATGCCCATAAGGGAACGAGCTTTGTCGAGATCTATCAGAACTGCATCGTCTATAATGACGGGGTCTTCGACAATTTTGCCGGCAAGCAGGCCGCGCGTGACGCGGTGCTCTGGCTCCGGCCGGGCCAGCCGATGCTGTTTGCCGACGGCACGAAAGGCTTGAAGCTTGACCGCGAGCGCTTGCGGCTCGCGGTCGTGCCGGTGAGCAGTGGCGACTGGCGTGCTGCCGGTGTGCTCGTCCATGACGAGACCAGCAGGGTCATCGCCCAGCTCCTGATCGAGATGCCGTTTGCCGATGACAGCCTCCCAATGGCGCTGGGCGTGATCTACTGCGATCCCGCGCTATCCTTTGACGCCGCCGTCACCGCCCAGAACCGCAAATTGTCTGCCGGCAAGCCGCGCGACCTGCAGATGCTGCTCCGCTCGGGCGACACGTGGTCCGTCGCAGGTGACCGGCCGACCGGAACTGCCTAGAGGGCGGAATGGCATACGCCACCCCGCCAAGGCGCGCAAAGGCGGGGGTGCAGGGGCAAGCGCTGCGAACGCGCCGCTCTGCGTCCCTGCTTTCGAGCTTGTGAAGAGCCGCAGAAAACTCGCTCACCCGGCCGCTGCCTGCAGCACCTGGGCGTACGCCAGGCAATCGCGGCGGATTGATGATTAATTCGAATTCAGGATTTCGAAAAATGGCAGCCCTAACCGCTCTCGATTAGCGTGCTGTCAGTGCACACTACCAACAACGTATGGACATCCATCAACGCCTCGTTAGCCTCTATCAATCGGGACGCGCTGCTCGGTTCGTGAAGTTGTTGCTAGGCTAGGCAT